>JAFTCS010000007.1 GCA_017454565.1 Clostridia bacterium | reverse complement strand
CGCCGAAACAAGCGTGAGCAGTCCGTAATAGATGAATATGGCGGAAACGCATTTTGTGCGTGAAAAAGGCATAACTGCAATGTATTTTCCGAATCCGGACGCCATATAGTCAGATATCATCGGCGTCATTGTTATGACCGAAATTATTATACCGAAGTACATTGTGGAAAACCACAGACTCGGATCAAAAGCTTTTTCCGCTTCGACCGACTGTCCAAGTATAACAGGCATGAATGACGCAAACAGCATGCCGCCTACCATAGTCACAAGCAATACAATATAAAGCGGTCTTTTCAGGCTGTATAACCATCTCAGCATCAAACCTTTCATAATCACGCCCCCTTAAAATTCCTTTTTCATATACACCGCTTCAGATATCATCATGGAGATAACCGCAACAGTTATACTGACGCCAACAAAAACTGCCGAAATCACATACTTGTCGGTCTTTATCATGTCTAACAGCATGCTGATGCCCGCCTCGTTTTTTCCCATAGTTGCGGATATTATAACACCCCCGACCAGAATGGTCATGTACACCACAATAAAAGTAACCAAACCTGCCATGTGCCCGAATCTTACCGTTATAGGCGCCACTAAGGCAAAAATACACACAGCCAATCCCAGCAGGACGGAAAATATGAACAGCCATTCCTTGAAATTGAAGCCGGTCGTCATTACCATCAGCGCGACCGAAGGAATAGTTGCCGAAAGCACACAAATAAACTCAGCCGCAAGCGAAAACAGATATTTCCCCCTGATTATCTGTTTTCTTGAAACAGGGGTCGTAGCCATAAACTTATCCCAGCCGTTATTATTGTCAGAGGTCAGAACAGAGAGAGATAAAATGCTGCCTATCATTGCCAGCATCAGGCCCATCAACATTGTAGCGTTCAGGGTCACTCCTTCACGGCTTGTCTGAAAGCTTATAAATACCGGATATAATAAATAACAAATTACAATCGCCAGCGGCACAGGTCTGGTAAGGCTCAGAAATTGCTTTAAAAGCACACTTTTCATATCATGCACTCTCCTTTACCATAAACACAAAGAGCTTTTCTATATCTACCGGATAACCCTGTATGCCCTGTGGCACCTCATTCTTGAGAATTATCGCCTCAGCGCCGAAATGACCAACCTTTTTGCCCATGACGGCTTCGGGCTTTATGGCTGCCAGTTCCTTTTCGGTGCAGTGAATGACCACATACTGCTCATATATCTTATCCTTTTCCTCAAAGAGCATCAGTCTGCCCTTGTGGATGAAAGCTATGTAGTCGCAGATCTTTTCAAGGTCGCTGACTATGTGCGAAGAAATAAGGATAGAATGCTCGTCGTCTGCAACAAACTCTAACAGTATGTCGATGATATCATCGCGCACCACCGGGTCAAGACCGCTGGTAGCCTCGTCAAGCACAAGCAGCTTTGCATGATGTGAAAGGGCAACGGCTATTGAAAGCTTCATCTTCATACCTCTTGAAAATGAAGCCACCTTCTTTTTCTCAGGAAGTTCAAACTTCTTTAAATAACCGCTGTAGGCTTCCGCGTCCCAGTTCTTGTAGGCCGCCCTGAAAATCCTGCCCAGTGCCTTTGGGTTGAGATCAAGCGGAAAGCAGCACTCGTCAAACACCACGCCAATGTCCTCTTTTACATCATCCAGTTCCTTGATATTGTCTTTGCCAAGCACCTTTATGCTGCCGCTTTCCCTCCTGATAAGATTGAGGATAAGCTTGATAGTGGTGCTCTTGCCTGCTCCGTTTTCTCCCACCAGACCTACCACACAGCCGCCGGGCACCGTCAGGTCAAGATTTTTTATCCCGAAGTCCTTATAGTTCTTGCTCAGTCCCTTTATTTCTATAGCGCTCATAATTTTTCCTCCATTTCTGTCACGATCATACCGATCAGTTCTTCCTTAGTCAGATTGCAGCTTCTTGCAAGGCTGACTATCTGCCCTATCTGCTCCTCGATCTTTTTCAGATTTTCCTCACGCATAAGCTCTGCGTTATTACCCGACACAAAGCAGCCCTTTCCGGGAACGGTGTATACATACCCTTCTCTTTCAAGCTCTTCATAAGCTCTTTTTGTGGTTATTACGCTGATGCGCAGCTCCTTGGCAAGGCTCCTGATTGACGGCAGAATTTCGTCAGACTTCAGTTCGCCGCTGATGATAAGTTCCTTGAACCGCTGACATATCTGGTCGTAAATAGGAACCCCGCTTCTGCTGTCTATATAGATAAGCAAGACCGCACCTCCTTTGGTGTGTATATTCAGTAAATACTATATATATACATTATATACAGTTGCCGCATGTTTGTCAATAGGCCGCTTCAATTTTCTTGCCTTTATGCTATTATTCGATAAGAAGTCTATTTTTAGCGCCCGACCAGCGTGACGCCGGACCACTGTTCGCGTTGATAGTTTACCTTGACCGGCACTAAACCGATCGCGGCTGGTACTCAGAGCGCAGCGAACCCCGCGAATTGGGAGCGTCAGCTTGCCGCTGTGCGCGAGGAGTGTAGTTTCGGCTTGTTTATCAATCTCCGCGAACAGCGTTTTCGGGGCGCGGGTCTCCGGTGGAGACCTTTGCGCAGCAGAAGCGCTGACCGAGCCGACAGGCGAGAAGTCGGGAGACTTTTCCGCAAAAGTCCCCCTGACCGGCGCAAAAAACCGGAACAGCGAAAGCTGCTCCGGTGTGGATAACTGTATATATAAATTATCTTCTTTTGCCAACAAGCTTGAGAATGTAAATGAAGATGTTTACAAAGTCAAGATAGAGCTGAAGAGCCATATTAACAGAGGTTCTTTTCAGCATCTCATCGTCGCCGGCATAGGTGTTGTAGTTTGCCTTGATCTTCTGAGCGTCATAAGCGGTAAGTCCGATGAAAATAGCAATACCAAGAAGAGCAATGAGGATCGAAGCCCAACTCATGTGTACGACAATACCGATCAGTGAGAACAGTATCAGCACGATAAGGCCGATTGCAAGGATCGGACCAAGCTTTGAAAGGTCACGCTTTGTAACAATGCCGTATACCGCAAAGGTAATAAAGAGCACTGCAGCAGCAGCAAATGCAAAGATAGCTGAGCCTGCGTCATAAACGCAAAGTATAGGCGTAAATGTAACACCGCTGACTACCGAATATACAAGGAACATGCCAAGGCTGACGCCGTAGGGCATTTTCTTTACAAACAAACCGAGCACAAATGCGAGTACAAGCTCAACTACAATTCCGCCGTAGAATACCGGGAGCATGTTTGAAAACTTGAGGTAAAGGTCAAGCTCTGTGCCTGAAGTAAGATAAAGCATTAGTCCGAGAGCAACAAAGAACGTTACTGCAAGACCTGCGCCCATCCACAGGAAAATTTTCTTGCTGTAATCTGCAAGGGTCATTGTGCCTGTGCCTGCTGCTGTATTTGCAGCATAGCCTGTATTCTGAGTATAGGCATTCTGCATGGGAGCGTTATAGCCGTTCTGAGGCTGCTGCGCATAGCTGTTGTAATTCTGGTTGGGGTTTCCGTATGTGCCGCCCTCATAGGGTCTGTAGCCCTGACTTACAGAGTTATCCTGATAGCCGTTGGACTGATAACCGTTAGCCTGATAGGGATTGTTTGCATTGGGGTCGTATCCGCCCATAAAGCTCTGGTCGTAACCGTTCTGGCTGCGTCCGTTGGGATCATAACCGTTATTCATAGTATCATCCTTTCACTATATCATGTGGTGTGAATGTCCTATATATATAAAGCACCTGAAAAATATATGTCAGATGACCTAAGATAAATATATCTTTTTTTCTCTCGTATGTCAACAGGTTAATCTTCCAAAAAAGTGGGTTTTTTCCGATCTTTTTGATACAAGCTGCGACCACTGCCGTGTCTGGAATCACATTTAAAGACATTACATAAATAATCAGTCAAGAGGTTCTGAAATAATTATAAAAACTGACAAATCAGATTTTTTAAGGCGGCTCAGGGTTGTGCTGTATTGAAATATGGGGAAAAATAGAATATAATAGTATAGTATGTAAAATTGTATTCAGGGGGATGACTTTATTATGGAAAATAATATCAGGCGGTTTCTTGAAGGGCTGAAAGGCAAGAGAATAGCCCTTTGCGGCATAGGCGGCAGCAATCTGCCGCTGATAAAGCTTTTCGGAAAATACGGTGCCTTTGTGATGGCATGCGATAAGCGCGAACGCGAGGCTCTGGACAAAAACGCCGAGCTTGCCGAAGAATACGGTGCAGAGCTTCATTTAGGTGAGAACTATCTTAAAAACCTGAATGCAGATATCATCTTCCGTACACCGGGAATGAAATTCTATATGGACGAGCTGAATGAGGCAAGGAAAAAAGGCGCCGCCGTAACCAGTGAAATGGAGGTTTTCTTTGACCTTTGCCCATGCAGAACAATTGCCGTAACAGGCAGTGACGGCAAGACCACTACCACCACGATCATCTCCGAATTGCTGAAGGCTCAGGGATACAACGTGCATCTGGGAGGAAACATCGGCAGACCTCTGCTGCCGGATATAGAAAGCATTTCTCCTGATGATATCGCTGTTGTTGAGCTTTCAAGCTTTCAGCTTATTTCTATGAGAAAAAGCCCCGACATAGCGGTGGTCACAAATCTTGCGCCAAATCATCTTGATATACACAAGGATATGCAGGAATATATTGACGCCAAAAAGAATATCGTGCTCCATCAGAACGCCTTCGGAAAGGCCGTGCTGAATCTCGACAATGAGATCTCCGATTCCTTTGAAGAATACACCAGAGGTGATACCCTGAAATTCTCCAGAAAGCAGAAGGTTGAAAACGGTGCGTACATGTCCGGAAACGGCGAAATAATAATGAACTGTCACGGCAGTGAAACAGTAATAATGAACGCTGCCGACATAAAGATCCCAGGACTTCACAATATAGAGAACTATCTTGCAGCTATTTCGGCAGTATGGGGCATGGTGACTCCGGAAACAATAAAGAACGTGGCTGTGAATTTCGGCGGAGTCGAGCACCGCGCCGAGCTTGTAAGAGAGCTTGACGGGGTAAAATATTACAACGACGCTATCGGCACCAGTCCCACAAGGACGGTAAAGGGTACGCTTTCCCTTTATGACAGGAAGATAATACTCATTGCCGGCGGTTATGACAAACACCTTTCATACGATGAGATGGGGGCGGTTGTGCCCTCAAAGGTCAAGGTGCTCATCCTGTTCGGCGCTACTGCGGATAAGATAGAAGCCGCCACAAGAGCCGCCGCAGACTACAAGGACGGTTCTCCGGTGATAATCCGTGTAAGCAGCATGGAGGAAGCCGTAAACGCCGCAAGAGCAAACGCTGTAAGCGGAGATATCGTGTCGATGTCGCCCGCAAGCGCAAGCTTTGATATGTACAAGAACTTTGCAGAAAAGGGTCTGCATTTCAAAAGACTTGTAAACGAGCTTAACTAAACGGAAGGAGTTCGTCTGATGAAGAAAAGAATACTTTGCTGCGCAGTTCTGGCTTCCCTTGCTTTTACAATGCTGTGGGGCTGCTCCGGAAAAAATAAAGAAGAAAGCTCCTCAAAGGAAAGCCAGGCTCCGCAGTCCTCTGCCGAATCAAAGGTTTCCAAGGCTTCTGAGGCGTCATCAAAAAAGAGTGAGGAGCCGTCAAAGAGCGAGGAAAGCTCAGAGATCCCCCAGCCGTCAAAGCCTGAGATACAGAAGGCAGACGCAAAATTCTGGAGTGCCACTGAGCTTGAAGAGCTTGTAAAGAAGAGCAAGCTTGAAAATCTGAGCGTCAGCGCAGCAGAATATGTTCCCGTAACAGGCAGCGACCAGCTCTATGCCACAACTGCGGAGATAAGCATTACCGGACTGTTTGACGATGTTCTCTCCATGAGCGAATATCTTTCAAAGCAGGAAAAGAACAACGTCTATATTGAAAGCTTTTCTCTTTCGGTAGACTATAACGATGATGTCAACGCTGTTTTCAATGTCGTGAACCCCTATCCGGCAGGCGAGACTCCGGCGGATGACGGTCTGAAGGAGTACATCGCCATACGCTACAACAGTGTGGACAAAAAGGACGCCATAGCCGCTTTCATTGACGAAAACTCCAATTATTATCTTAAAACCGCACAGTGCGATTTCACTCCCGCAGAGGACGGCAGCATAACCTTCCTTGCAGGCGTGGATTTCAGCACCTTTAACGGCTTTGTGGCTTACAGATACAAGCTCAGCCGTTCGGATAATTTCGTATTGAGCGAAAACGCAGCAGTGGTCGAGAAATCAGAGGACTATTATGACGACAAGGCTTTCCATGCGGATATTATCCTCACCACAAACAAGTTTAACAGATAAAGGAAGCATGACATGAAAACAATACTGAAAAAGCTGTGTATTGACAGGGGTGTTTCAGGCTGTGAAACCGAAATGCTGCCCGTAATAAAAGAGCTGCTTGGTGATACGGCACAGATAACCACCGACAACAGCCGGAATATCATAGCCTCAATGGGCAGTGAAAGCACCGGCAGGCACATTATCTTTGACGCACACATTGACAGGATAGGCCTTGCGGTGACATATATCAATGAAAAGGGATTCCTTAAAGCAGAGCCGGTGGGCGGGATAGACCTGCGCTCACTGCCGGGCAGCGCCGTTACAGTACACGGCAAAGAGGATGTGACCGGAGTTATCTGCACAATGCCGCCCCATCTTTCCGATGGAGACGAGCTTTCCCGAGACAAAATATGGATCGACACCGGTCTGCCCGCCGAAAGAGTCAAGACGCTTGTTTCGCTCGGAGACACCGCTGTGCTTCGCAGCGAATTCAGGGAGCTTCTCGGCAGCAAGGTCTCGGTTTCCGCTCTTGATAACCGCAGCGGCTGCGCCGTTCTTGTAAGATGCGCACAGCTTCTTGCAAATGAAAATCTGCCGTGCAGGGTATCTTTTGTTTTTTCTTCACAGGAGGAAACCGGTGAGCTTGGAGCCGGAACTTCCGCATTCTCACTGGAACCGGATGAAGCTGTTGTAATTGACGTGGGCTTTGCTTCTCAGGAGGGCGTTCCCGCAGAAAAAAGCGGCAAGTCTGGCTGCGGCGGCATAATAAGCATCTCGCCCGTACTTTCAAAGCAGGTAACAAATAAGCTTATGGATATTGCCTCACGTCTTGGCATGGAATATGATTTCGAGGTCTGCGGAGGTTCTACCGGCACCAACGCCGACAGGATATCCTGCTCCCGGGGCGGAGTAAAGACAGGGGTCATCTCCATACCCGCCAAAAACATGCACACCACCACCGAGATCGTCAGTATTGATGACATGGAAAAGATCTCTCAGCTTCTGAAGATATATATTATGGAAGGCGGTGCGGACAATGCTTGACTACGAACTGCTGAAAAAGCTCTGCACCGGCTGCGGGATCTCCGGCGATGAAGGTGAGATAAGGGAGCTTATACTCAATGAAATAAAGCCTTACGCCCAGAGTATAGACGTTGATAATCAGGGCA
Source organism: Clostridia bacterium (assembly GCA_017454565.1). Lineage (GTDB taxonomy): Bacteria > Bacillota > Clostridia > Oscillospirales > Acutalibacteraceae > UBA1213. The sequence continues at coordinate 567 of JAFTCS010000007.1, read as the reverse complement.
ACATACTTGTTTTCAAAAAGGGTCGCCGTACGCCTGCAAAAAAACTGCTCATTTCCGCACACATGGACGAGGTAGGGTTTATCGTGACCTATATCACCTCTGACGGCTGCCTGAAATTCGACTGTGTCGGTGGTGTGAATGACAGCGCCGCCTTTTCAAAGACCGTTAAGATCGGTAAAAACAAGCTGCCGGGTGTGGTCTGTGCAAAGCCTGTTCACCTGCTCAGCTCTGACGAAAGGAAAAAGAACCCGAAAATCAAGGATCTTCTTATAGATATAGGTGCAGAAAGCCGCGAAGAAGCCGAAAGGTATGTTTCCATCGGAGACAGCATTGTTTTTGACTCGCTGTACGAAAACAAAGACGGCCGTGTGATCTCAAAGGCAATAGACGACCGTTTCGGCTGCCTTGCGCTTATTGAACTTATTAGAAGTGAACTGGAATTTGACACCTGGTTCAGCTTTGTCGTACAGGAGGAAGTCGGTCTGCGCGGAGCCAAATGTGCCGCTTTCACCATAGCACCAGACAGCGCGATCGTCATAGAAGCCACCACCGCTGCCGACGTGCCCT
>JAFTCS010000070.1 GCA_017454565.1 Clostridia bacterium | reverse complement strand
TTTGATAGGGCTATCAATATATCCCCATTTGGAATATTCCCATTATCTTTCCAATATTTAATTTGATTTTTGCCGAATTTCAAGGTTTCTGAAAGTTCTTTTGATGTCACTTTTCGTTCTTCCATTAGCTTTGAAAGCGTTTCATAAAAAGTCATAATAACACTCCTTTCAAAATATACAAAAATACCGCCATGCTTTTAGTAATATGCACAAAATCCCTAAAGTAGAGATTTTTTTAATTGACATTCCCTAAAATAGGGACTATAATATAACCAAGTCATAAATCAAGGTACACCAACCCCCTTGATAGTACACTTTATATAGATTATGTATACACCTATCACTATTTTACATTATTCTATATAAAGTGTCAATGACTTGGTTATATTTTTTGTAAAGGAGTGTGAAAAATGGCATTTGCCGAAAACATGAGGTGTTTGAGGGAGCAGAACAAACTTTCTCAAACTGAGCTTGCTGAGCGTGTGGGAGTAACGCAGGCAGCAATAGCCCGCATTGAAAGCGGTCGGATAGTGCCCAATGTCGTTACTGCTGTGAAAATTGCCCGAAAGCTTGACACGACCGTTGAAGAGCTTGTAAACGGTCAGGATACGAATGTGTAGGAGGAAGATAATGTTCAGCAACCTTAACAAAGAAATCTTGTCAAACGGTATGTCGTGGCGTTCTACAGCGGCAGCAATAGGGATGCCGGAGAGCACGTTCCGCAACAAGATAACAGTAGGTGATTTCACCGTTACCGAAGCGCTGACTATCAAAGAGCGCGTGCTGCCGAAGTACGATCTTGCGTATCTTTTCGCAAAAGACAGCGAAGAAAAGGAATAACCCCTCCGGGTGCGAGCCGGAGAGGTTACGGTTTGATTAGACGAGTTCTCTGCCTTCCTCTGTGACTTCATAAACGACAAAATGAGTCGTTGGGTCTCCTGAGGGAAGAACCTGAGTCTTTATGAGCTGTTTCTCGTTAAGGCGCTGAATTGCTTCAACAATATCGTTTTTTGAGTATCCACGGCAGTTTGGGGCGTCAGTAATGCTTACAAGGTCAACTGCTACATTAATTGCAAGAACGTCTTTTAGCCAAACAAGAACCGCATGCTCACAGTTTGATAAGTCTATCATGGTTGCTCACCTCTTTTCTTTGCAAAAATTAGCAATATTATATCACTTTGCGCTGAATTTTGCAACAGTAAAAGATGAAGTTGTGAACAATATTTTGTACATCAACAGTGATGTGAATACGTGAAGGGGTGAGAATATGCTGATAGTACCGACGATATCAGTTTATACTTGTCACAGGAAAAGAAAAGTAAAAGCGCTTGATAGTAAAAGCATTGGAACTATCTTCGTATCTTCAAAATATTTCGGAGGGAGGAACTTTACAGTTTGTGTTGCTTTTGTAAATGACCCCAATACCGGTTACATAATTAGCGGTTTCGATACTGAGGAAGAATCACAGCAGGAAATTGATAATATCCTGACAGCTATAGAATCTGGTGAAAAGGTGTACAGGTGTGTAGGAACATTCGACAAAGTAAATGAACAGGAGGAGATATAAAAATGACATACGAAGAGAAGAAAGAACTCAGGAAGGCACTTCTGAAAATGTGTCTCAATGTGTGTGAAAGAGTAGCAGCTGGAAAAGAACTCAACGATAAAGCCGTTGAGATGCTGCCGTTTGTTGCTGAACTGCTGCTTAAGGGTCCGGTTACTCAGTCGGATGACGAGTCCAGAACAGAAAGGTGAATAAGACATGAAGTATTCTCTTTACGACGTCTACGAGACCGAAACAGAGCCGGGTGAGCTGGTCTGCACGTCTGACAGCATGGAAGAGATCAGAGCGGCGGCGAAGCGCCGGGCAGAGGAAACGGACGGCGAGTGCGAGCTGTATGTTATGGAGCGTATCGAAGAAAACAACTAAACCCGGAGGATGATACATAACAATGGAGTGAAAGGAGTTGTTACTATGGCAACAAAGAAAACAAAAAAAGCCCCGAAGCCCATGCCGCCGTGCAGGATTTTTTTCGGCGGTCAGTTGTACCATGAATGCAGCTATGAGGGCGCCGGAAAAGCTGAAACTACCTTCCACGACAGCAGTCTGGAGGATAACTTTGAAAAAACGCTGACAAAAAAACTGACCGAAGCCGGAAAGACGATACTTTCAGAAAATCCGGGCACCGGAATTTTGACACTATAAAATACAGGAGGAAAACCAAATGAAAAGATCACTGAAAACAAGACTGTTCCTGAAGCTGTTTAACAGCGAGTTTGACAAGCTGACCCTTGCGGAGATGCAGGAGATCAGGAACACGGCCGCAGCGAGGTGCAAGAACAAGGAGCTGTCACAGAGGACAAAGAGACCTGCCGGAGCGTCCCGCATCAGGCGCGTTGTCTGAGGGAGGGCGCAAGATGGCAGGTAAAAAGTTAAGCATTGAACTGAGCAGTAAAATTCAGAACTGGTTCTGGAACTGGCTTGTCGACCACCCGGATGTGAGCATACGGCAGCTTGCAAAAGAAATAGATGTTACAAGCACTTATCTCTACGACGTGAGACAAGGCACGGTCACAGCATCCATAGACAAGCTTGTAAAGCTTGCCGACTACACAGGCGCTACACTGGACGAAATATGCGGAAGAACAAAAAAGGAGAGGACAAAATGAACAAACTCGGAATTTTACTTTTCGCACTGCTGCTAAGCGGCGGCTTCTGCCTGCTGCTTGCTCTGGGACATGCGGTGATCTCTATGATGTGCCGGATATGCCGCCCGCTTGAAGAGTGGCGCGAGCGCGGCATAGAGCTGCTTGAGAGGCGGGAGGACGAATGATACTCATAAACAAAGACCAATGCAGGTCCTGTACTGAGTACGGCAGAGTAAAGGGACTTGACGGGTGGTGCTGCTACGGAATAGATCAAAACGGCATAGCTCACTGTGACGTGGTACCGGTGCGCTCAAACTGCTGGTGTCTTGGTATGAAGCGTAACGGCACACCTTTCAGAATGACGGACTGGCATATAGCCGGAAAATACTTCACAGAGCGCTATGGTAAGAATGTGAAGCTCACTCCTGTCTGGGAAAGCGCATTTAAAAGCGAGGTGCGATATGCAACGAATTTCCGGGTAGAGATAGAGAGCGACAGGCTGATGTTTCCGCTTAGTGCGGTGTTTTCTACGGTGGAAAGTAAAAACATTTACAGCTACGAGGATATTGTAAAATTATTTATGGGTTATGAGGTGCAGAAATGAAAGGATACAAAAAGAAATCCGCTGTCGGAGTGAGCGCTCCGGCAACGGAAAACAGAAAAAGATATACCATCAACAGTATACTCAAAAACGGTGGGAATGTCAAGGTGCTTATCAAGAGACCCGGCGAGGTCCCGGAGTTTATCCGCGGCGCAGACATCCCGCCGGAGTTCCTGAGCAGGAAGCTCAAGAGAGTATTTTTTAACAAGGGGTTCACACTGATCTACGAGCCGAAAAGCAAAGAGCCAATGAACCTATCGGCCGGATTTGATGTTTTCAGAGGTACTGTAATTGGTGCTTATTCAAGTCTTTACAAGCTTTACAACATGAGTAAGAAAGATCAGGATAATGCCCTTGTATGGCTCATGAATCACGCTGTATAGGAGGTACTGACATGGAAAGAATCAAAGCAGTTATGCAGAAACCCGGAGAAATCTCACGGGTTATCAGCATAGATAAAGATAACTTCATCGGCGAGTGCAATCGCCTTGTGAACGGCTTGTCAACAGATATCATGACCGATTGTGGCTTGCATCTCGTGATCCACGCCAGAACACCATACAGCAGCGGCAAAAACCTGTCAACACCGTGTGGCCTGATCTACAGCACCGTTTTGATGATTGCCAAGGATGATGCTGGCCAGCCGGTCAGCATGACACCGGCACAAGTGCAGACGGCCAGATCATGGCTGCTGCGGCACAGCTTTAGTATAGGAGGTATAACATGAAACTTTATGAACTGACAGACAATTTCAAACAATTATTCGAGAGATTTGACGAATTTTGCGAGCTTGGCGGCGATACAGAGGACTACAAGCAGGCATGGTTTGATACCCTCAGCGGTATCGAGGAAGAATTTGAGGTAAAAGCGGAAAACATTGGCGCCTACATCAAAGCGCTGACCGCCGCCGCAAAAGACCTCAAAGCCGAAGAAGAAGCCCTTGCCAAGCGACGCAAAACCAAGGAAAAACAAGCCGAGTGGCTCAAGAAGTATCTTCTGGAGAGTATGCAGGCAATTGGCCGGAAGAAAATCGACCGTCCTATGGCGGTGCTGTCGGTGAGAAACTGCCCGGAGTCCGTCAGATTTCAAGATGAAAAGGCCTTTGTTGATGCTTGCATAGAGTCCGGACATGATGAGTATTTACGCTACAAGATGCCTGAGATTGACCGCACTGTTGTAAAAGAGGTTTTTCAGCGCGGCAATAAATCCGATAGTGAATATCTTACTTTAGCCGGCGCCTATCTTGCCCGTGATCAGAGAATCGACATTAAATAGGAGGTACAGCATGGCAGGATTGATTGAAAAAGACAAGTTTGAAACAGCATATAACCTTCATCAGAAAATCCTTATTACTGCACAGATGGCGCAGAAAAATCTATACGATATGTGCGTCATGCTCAAGCAGATGAGGGACGATAAGCTTTATAAAGAGCTCGGTTATAACAACTTTGAGGACTACTGCGAGGAAGAAGTTGGAATGAAACGCCGAAATGCCTATAGATACATATCGGTTGTGGAAAACATCAAAAATGTGTCATCGATGACACAAATTGGCATGACAAAACTTTCCCTTCTTGCTGACCTTTCCGAGTCTCAGCAGGAGGAAATACAGGAAAAAGTCAATGTTGAGGACGTTTCCGTGCGTGACCTGAAAGCCGAAATCGCACGGCTGAAAGAGGAAAAACAGAAGGCAGACAGGGACGCTGCCGATGCCAACAAGCGGCGCATAGCGGCCGAAAGCGACCTGCTTTCCGCCAAGAGCAAAAACCGTTCCTTGTCCCATGAGTTGGAGGAAGCTAAGAAGATGTCCGGCGACGCCAAAGGTCTGGCGGCACGGCTTAAAGACGTGGAACGGGAATTGTCGATAGCCGATCAGGACAACTACAACAAGCTTGAAGCTCAGCGCATTGAGTACCAAAAGAAAATCAATGCCTTGCAGAAACAGCTTGATAACACATCGTCTATGCGTGAGGTAGCGGTTGAAACGATTCCGGACTATGAGGCAGTATTCAAAGCCTACTACCATGCGGCAGTAATGGCAATTAAAGAAATGATGACGTTTTTACAAAGCCTTGATAAGGGAACATCTTATCGAGGAAAATGCTTTGATTTGGCAGATGATCTGGCAGACGCAATGTCTGATGCACTGTATGATAAAAAAACAGACATTGAAAAAATTTATGCAGAGGAAGGAATTTTATGAGTCTTTTTGAAAAAGTAACAAGAAAAAAAGCAAAGCTCCGTCTGGCACTTACGGGTGTCAGCGGAGCCGGAAAAACGCTCAGTGCGCTGTACATAGCTTTCGGCATTACCGGCGACTGGTCAAAGATAGCACTGATCGACACCGAGCACGAGAGGGCACGTTTTTATGCTGACCGTTCTGATCTGGGTACGGGCAGTTTTTTATATGCGCCGTTTTCTCCGCCATACAGCCCTGACAGATATAAACAGCTTGTACAGGAAGCCGCCGGGATCGTCGGCTCTGATGGCGTTGTCATCGTTGACAGTCTTTCCCACGCATGGAACAACGAGGGCGGTGTACTTGACATTAAAGAAAAAATAGCCAATCAGCAGGGCAAAAACAGCTATACAGCATGGAGCGAGGCGGGCAAGTATCAGAACGACCTTATCAACACCATTCTTGCGGTTGATTGCCATACCATTGTAACCATGCGCTCTAAAATGGAGTACGCTATGCAGGAAAACGAGCGCGGCAAAATTGCACCCGTTAAGATCGGACTTGCACCTGTACAGCGTGAAGATACAGAGTACGAATTTGACATTGTGCTCAACATTGGCAGAGACCACACAGCAACAGCAAGCAAAGACACGACATTTCTTGACAAGTTTGGTCAGGTAATAACGCCGGAGCTGGGCGTACAGCTTAAAAACTGGTTGTCGGACGGTGCTGACCCCGAACGCTGTGAAACCTGCGGAAAGATCATCACCGCCAAGAAGTCAAAGACCGTTGAGCAGATCATTGCGGCAAGCACGAAAGCCCTGAACAAGAAATGCTGTTATGATTGCTACGCTAAGGAATATCGGGAGATGAAGGCTAATGCCCCTGCGACAGTACCAGATTGATCTAATTCGGGATGTCAAGCAGTCATACAAGGACGGCAAAAAGGCACCGTGTATTGTCCTTCCCTGCGGCGGCGGAAAATCTGTCATCGTGGCAGATATCGCAAAGAGGACGACTGACAAGGGCAACCGTGTGCTTTTTCTGGTGCACCGGAAGGAGCTTTGCGACCAGATACGGGACACGTTTACCAGATGGGGCGTAAATATGGAGCTATGCAGCATTGGTATGGTGCAAACCTTTACACGGCACATAGACCGCCTTGAGCCGCCTACACTGATTATCACAGACGAGAATCACCATAGTTTAGCATCAAGTTACCGTAAGATTTACCAAGCGTTCCCTGATGCCTACCGCATCGGAGTGACAGCTACACCGGTGCGGCTGGACGGTTCCGGTCTTGCTGATGTCAATGACGCTCTGGTTATCGGCGTAACGGTCAAGTGGCTGATAGAACATCACTACCTGTCACCGTATGACTATTATGCGCCCAGTGTGGCGGATATGTCGAAGATCAGGACGGTACGAGGTGAGTACGATGCAAAATCAGCGGCCAATATGCTGATGAACCGCACCATTTACGGTGACGTTATCAGCCATTACCGTAAATTAGCCAACGGTCAGAAAGCTATTTGCTATTGTGCAACCGTCAAGCACTCCAAAGAGATGGCGGCGGCCTTTTCATCAGCAGGCATTCCGGCCGCCCATATTGACGGAGAAACGCCCAAAGATGAACGTGATACAACCATTGTACAATTTAGAAAAGGGGTTGTACAAGTGTTGTGCAACGTTGACTTGATATCAGAGGGCTTTGACGTGCCGGACTGTTCGTGTGCGATACTGCTTCGACCAACAAAATCTTTAACACTGTACATACAGCAATCTATGCGCTGTATGCGCTACAAGCCGAACAAACGTGCGGTTATCATCGACCATGTAGGCAATTACAGCCGTCACGGTCTGCCAGATCAGGACAGGGAGTGGAAGCTGGAAGGTCAGCCGAAACGAAAGAAACAAAAAGAACCTGCCGAAGAGGTACTTGTAAAATCCTGTCCTGAATGTTACCGGACGTTTCCGCCGAAAGACGCAAACGGTCAGCGGATGCAGTTCTGCCCGTTCTGTGGCGCCAAGCTGCCGATGGCTAAGCGGGAGATAGAAGAACAGCGGCAAGCAGTTCTCCGGAAAATAGAAGGCTTCGTGCTGAACTATGACAGCCCAAACGACTGCACCAGCTACAACGAGCTATTGGCATACGCCAAACGCAAAGGCTACAAGCCCGGATGGGCTTACTATCAGGCTAAGAAAAGAGGGATGATTTAATGACCCAGGAGCACGCATTAATGAATTGTATCCGGCTTGCACTGTCGGAGAAATGCACGCTTTTTCGTGTGAATGTGGGTAAAGGCTTCACACCTGACGGCCGCTATTTTGATACCGGCGTACCTGTCGGATTTTCCGACTTGTTCGGGGTACGCCTTTCCGATGGCAAGGCCGTATTTATTGAAGTCAAGACAGAAACCGGCAAAGTCAGCCGTAATCAGGAAAATTTTATCAGCGCAATGCAAAAATCCGGCGCAATAGCCGGAGTATGCAGGAGTATTGAAGACGCATTTAAACTTATAAATAATTATTAGGAGGTAAACACTATGGCATTTGAAACAGATTACAGCAATAACAACATCAACAGTATTCTGCCGCCCGGTAAGTACGAGTGCATGATACATAAAGCTTTTGTTAACTCAAAAGGCAGAGCTATCTATTTTCAGGTTACTCTTATCATTCGCAATGACGTGGTGCAAGATTATCAGAACCGCCGTATTTTTCATGCGATCTGGCAGAAGAAACCGAAAAATCAGACCGCAGACGACAAAAAGGTGGACGGATTCAGCTATAAGCAGCTTATGAACCTGTGCCAGAGCGCAGGACTGCCGAATGGTAAAAAATACGATGACATTGACGCTATGGGCGCCGATCTGATCGGCAAGACCGTTGTTGCAGATATTGTCCATGATGAATGGAACGGTAAAATTAACGAAAAGGTCAAGTGGATGTATGAAAGCAAATTTCCGGACTGCAAGCACCTTATGAAAGAGATCAAACCGGCAGAAGAATCCGGAGGGCAGATAGACATTGTTGCGGATGATGACGACCTGCCATTTTAAGGCGGTGACGCTATGACAAACATACCGAACGAACTGAAAAGCCTGCCTCAATGGGTAGGCTTTTTGGCGACAACAGCAGAAAACGGAAAAACGACAAAAAAACCGATCAACCCGCATACAAGGGGCGGGGCAAGCAGTACCGACAGTACAACGTGGGGAACCTATCAGCAGGCCGTCAACTGCGTGGGTCAGCGGTGTACTGTTGGCGGCGACAGCGGCACCGTGACGGGTATCGGATTCGTCTTCCGGCCGCCTTACTGCGGTATCGACATTGACCATTGCATTGACAGCGAAAGCGGCGAGGTCAATCCAAAGGCGCTTGAGATCGTGGCACTCATGGACAGCTACACCGAGCTTTCCCCAAGCGGTACGGGCCTGCACATACTCTACAAGGGTAACATCCATGACGACTGGAAGCGTAAAAAGGCTGGGGCTTTAGGCAAGGGCGTTGACCTTGAAATGTACCAGCAAGGGCGATACTTTACAGTAACCGGCAACGTATTTGACGGTCATTACAGCGTTAACGACCGTGAAGAGCAAGCCGCAGAAGTACAGAAAAATTATATGCAAACGGCAAAAAAACAGCCCTCAGCGGCAAGGCGGACAGGCACCGTGAATATTTCTTTGTCTGACCGTGAATTACTCGACAAGGCTATGAATGCCGCAAACGGGATGCAGTTTTCACGATTGTTCAGCGGCGATACATCGGCCTATGACGGCGATGAAAGCCGTGCGGATATGGCGCTGTGCTCTATGCTGGCGTTCTGGTGTCAACGGAATACTGACCGCATGGACAGGCTGTTTCGGCAGTCAGGTCTGATGCGTGACAAGTGGGACAGGCGGCAGTCCGGCACTACTTACGGCGCTATCACCGTACAGAAGGCCGCTGACGAATGTACAGAAGTCTATACGCCGAAGAAATCCGAGAATTTCAGCGTTACCATTGAACACCACAAGGAAGTAACGAAAACATACACCCTTGACGATACCGGCAACGCACAACGCATGGCGGATATGTATAAAGATGCTGTCGGCTACAACTACACCGACAAGCGGTGGATGCTGTACGACAGCGGCAAATGGATTTATGACCCGATGGGTTATATCTATAACTTCATTGACAGGAGCGTAGAGCAAATGGCAAAAGAACAGGGCATTTATATCAAGATGGATAAAGACAACGATGACGGCAACCAGACAATGGAGAAAGCTTTTGAAAAGCACTTGAAGCGGTCAAGAAGTCATTCCGGTAAGAAAAATATCGAACAAGAAGTACAGCACTATGTACCGCTGTCCCATGTGGTTTTTGACCGAAACCGTGAGCTTCTCAATACCGCTTCCGGCGTGATTGACCTGAACGATTTCTCTTTGCGTGACAGTACGCCGAAGGATTACTTCACGAAGTCGATAGCGGCGCATTATGACGTGAACGCAAAATGCCCCTTATGGGATAAATTTTTGCATGAAATCTTTGCCGATGATGAGGATATGATACGCTACATACAAAAGGCCGTTGGCTATTCTCTGACAGGATCCACTCAGGAGCAGTGTGCTTTTCTGCTGATCGGTGACGGCTGCAACGGAAAATCGACCTTCCTTGACATCATTCGTCAGCTTTTCGGAGACTATGCCAGCAACATACAAGCGGAATCGCTCATGATACGCAGCAACAACAACGGCATTAACAGCGACATTGCTCGTCTGAGGGGTGCACGTCTTGTGACAAGCGCAGAGCCTAACGAGGGTCTGAGGCTGAACGAGGGACTAATCAAGCAGTTGACCGGCGGCGATATCGTGACGGCAAGGAAGCTGTACGGCGATGAATTCGAGTTCAAGCCTGAATTCAAGCTCTGGATGGCGGCGAACCATAAGCCGGTTATCAGAGGTAACGATCATGGTATCTGGCGGCGTATGCACATCATTCCTTTCAACGTTCAGATTCCAAAAGAAAAGATTGACAAAACCCTGACGGATAAGCTCCTAACGGAGATTGACGGCATTTTCCAATGGGCTTTGGAAGGTCTGAAGCTCTATCAGAGCGAGGGATTGGAATTGCCGGAAATGGTGTCAGCGGCAACGGCTGAGTATCGCAAGGAAATGGACGTTGTAGCAAGATTCCTTGAAGAATGTACCTCAAAAAGCTTTGCCGGTACGGTCAGAGCAAGCGACCTTTACCGCATTTATGCGCAGTGGTGCGATATTAACGGAGA
>JAFTCS010000069.1 GCA_017454565.1 Clostridia bacterium | reverse complement strand
TTCCTCGGAAACTGGAGAAGTGCCAGATTTCGCAGGATATTTTGTGCTGGACAATGTGTCTCGAACGCCGCTGTACTTTGTGTACTGCAAGTGAGAGACACGCAGTACAGTGCAAAAGAGACAAGAAAGATGGTGCTTCGGAAGTTTCCGAGGAAGTCTAATAATTGCTGCGGCGGGCTATCGTTCTTTGACTGTTTTGCGGCTTTGCAAAAATACTTGAATAAATCAAAGCTTTATGCTAATATGTATAATGAATAAGAATAGGTCTAATAATTCGGAGGTATGGAACATGTCTGATATTTCCTCATTCTCACCCCTGTGGGGCGAATGGTACGTTAAGGAGCTGATCGGCAAGGGTACGTTCGGCGCTGTTTACAGAGCTGAAAAAACCGAATACGGCAATACCTACACCTCAGCCGTTAAGCATATTTCCATCCCAAATGACAGTGTAAACGCCGAATCCCTCATATCCGAGGGAGTTGTCTCTGACGAGGCTTCGGTCAAAAAATACTTCGATGCCGTCAGAGATAAGATGATAAGCGAGATAAACTTCTGCTATGCGCTCAGGGGCAATACCAATATTGTATCATATGAGGATCACTGCATAATTCCCAAGGCTGACGGGGCAGGATACGACATTTTCATACGCATGGAGCACCTTACGGCTCTGCCTAAATACATGCGCGAGAACAGCTTTACCGAAAAGGACATTATCAGGCTGGGTATAGATATCTGCTCGGCGCTTGAGGTGCTTGACAAGCACAAGATCATACACCGTGACATAAAGCCTGCAAATATTTTTGTCAATTCGGTAGGCGTATACAAGCTCGGAGACTTCGGTGAATCAAAGGTGCTCTCAAACACAAATATGGGCATGACTGTCAGAGGTACATATACATACATGTCTCCCGAAATATCCATGGGCAGGAGCGCAAATATCACTGCCGATATATATTCTCTTGGCATAGTTATGTACAGGCTGCTCAATGGCAACAAGGCTCCGTTTGTGCCTGCCGACGCTCCATCGGTGGATGCGCAGACTGTTGAAAACGCTAACGTCAGACGTTTCCGCGGTGAAAAAATGCCCTTGCCGGCATACTGTACCAACAGTCAGCTTGCGGCAGTAATAATGAAAGCATGCGAATACGAACCGTCCGCAAGGTGGCAGACGCCAAGGGAATTCAGGAAGACCCTTGAAAATCTCTTGGAGGGTACGGCTCAGCCTGTAAACGTGGGAGCGACTCAGGCCCCCGCTGTTCCTTATCCGCAGATGACAGGCACTCCTACACAAAATACAGCAGGGTCAGTGTCGTTCTCGTCGGCAGATACCCGGAGCGTTCCGGGTCAGGCGGCTCAGAACCCTCAGAATACAGGCAGCGGTTCACCGGAACCGCCAAAGGGAAGGAGCAAGCTTAGAATAATCATACCCGTTTTTATAGCGCTTGTAGCGGCAGCCTGTGTCGTGACCATACTTGTGCTCGGCAATCCGCCCACCGGACAGGAGAAAGCTTCCGAAAGCTCAGTTTCTGCACAGTCAGAAAATGTCAGCAATATAGAAATATCATCATACAGCAGCGTTCAGCCGTCTGTATCGGAAATAAGCACAGTCATAAGCACCCCGGAAAGCCGTCAGGAAAGCGACGTGCAGAGCAGAGCTGAAAGCATCGACGAAAGCAGTGCACAGAGCAGCGCCGAAAGCTCGACTGAACCAAGAGAAGCCGAGCTTGTCTCTATTGCGGTGCTCACGCCGCCTGCAAAGACGGTCTATTCTGTGGGAGAAGCCCCGGATATTGCCGGTCTTGTGGTGGAAGCGTTGTACAGTGACGGCACACGCAAGGAAATACCCGTTTCGGAATTGAACGTCGGCAGGTTTGACAGCTCCGGTCCGGGCGAAAAGAAGCTTGTGATTTCTTATGGCACCCAAAGCACAGAGCTGAGTCTGACCGTTGAGGAGAAAAGCTCAGGTCTGAACGGCAAGTGCGGCATGAGCGCGACCTACAGCTTCAACAAGGACAACGGCACACTGACCATCAGCGGCAAGGGGCCAATGGACGATTATTCTCTTGGCTATGCGGTGATGGAGAACGGTTCGGTGGGTGTTCAGTGCTCGGTACCGTGGTCAGGATATGCCGCCGATATAAAAACCGTCGTGGTAGATGAAGGCATTACCCGTATAGGAAAATACAGCTTCTATGACTGCACGAACCTTACCGGCGTAAAGCTCTCCGACACGGTAAAGCTGCTGGGAGCGTCATCATTCCGCGGGTGCTCGTCGTTAAAGACCTTCAACATTCCGGCAGGGCTTGAGGATATGGAGGAAGAGGTGTTTATCAACTGCAGGAGCCTTTCTTCTTTCAGCGCAGACATAAAGAATTACAGTTTCTCAACAGTTGACGGCCTGCTTTACAGCAAGTCGAAGATGGAGCTTATAAAGTGTCCCGAAGCAAAGACGGGTGCAATTGTGCTGCCCTACGGCGTGTGGAGCATCGAAAACTGGGCGTTTGACAGCTGCAAGGGTATTACGTCCATAGAACTGCCGGACAGCGTGACAAGCATAGGCGGCTACGCTTTCTCGGGCTGCACAGGCATTTCTCGTATTGTGATAAGCAAAAATACTACGATGATGGGCGGTTCGGCTTTCCGCGGATGGAAGTCGGATCAGACGATAGATATTCCCGGCTATACTTCAAAGCCGTCTTTGTGGGCTAACGACTGGAACAGCGAATGTAACGCAAAAATCAATTTTGCCAATTCTTAATCCCGTCGGGGGGACTTTTACGGAAAAGTCCCCCCGACACCCCCGAAAACGCTGTTCGCGTTAATTGTTTATTCTAACCAAGGCTTAACGCACCGCGAATGGTGTGAACTGCCGTGCGCGGGTAGTATAGTTCCCCCTTTGTTTATCAATCCCCGCGAACAGGGATCCAGCGTCACGCTGGCCCCCGAAAACGCTGTTCGCGTTAATTGTTTACCTGAATCCGTGAAACTCTGAAAATGATAAACAGCGTTTTCG
>JAFTCS010000068.1 GCA_017454565.1 Clostridia bacterium | reverse complement strand
AATATGTTTACTTTCCCCTTAATAAAACCAAAAAAAATATTGACTAATCGTCCAAAATAGTGTATAGTGTATAGGGTAACGGAAAATGGGGTGTGGCAATGCTTGGTGACGTTTGGTTTGACGATGCAGATGGTCAGGACGACAGTGAGCTTTGCAGACTTTGCAGGCAGGGTGATGAGAATGCTTTCAGAGTTATCGCTTCACGTTACTGTATTCTGCTGAAAAAGAACGCATCAAGGTATTCCGAAAGCGCCGATGACAGCGATGATCTTCTTCAGGAAGGGCTTATCGCTCTGCATGACGCTGCAATGACCTTTGATGAAAACGCAGGCGCGGCTTTCCGTACTTATGCGGGCGTTTGTGTGCGCAACCGTATGATATCGGCAGTGAGGCACCAGCAGGCTATGAAAAAAAGAAGCATGGCCGCAGCTTCCATCGAGGAGGCTGAGAACGTTCCCTCTTCGCCTGAATCCGACCCGCTGCATGCGGTGATAATGAGCGAGGAACTGGAGCATTTCTACGCTTTTCTCAGGGAAAAACTGAGCAGCAGCGAAGAAAAGGTGCTTGATCTTTACCTTGAGGGTCTCAGTTTTGAAGAGATCGCGCAGCGTCTGGGTGTCAGCCGCAAGTCGTGCGACAACGCCATGCAGCGTGTGCGAAAGAAACTCCGGTGTCTGCGCCGCTGAGGGCAGTGGATGCAAAGCAGGGTCCAAAGGAGACGGCATTTGCAAAGAGCAGAGCTTGTGTGTGAACACGGCGGAAGATTTTTTCATCATCATAACCGTAAAATTTAATATGCCCGTGTAGCTTATTTCAGGAGAGCGTTGACTTTATTTTTTTATTCTATGGCGGAGCAATAAAACGTGAGCCGGAGCCGTTCAGCCGGACCGGCCGGACGGAACGCTTTACCGCAGCCCGATGCTGCGGCAGTGTGTCTTTATGCAGTGTTTTGTTTGCCGCCGAAATTAAGTAAGATCAGAGGTGGCGGTGCAATTCCGTCCGAGGGCGAAATATCAAATACCAAAGCGAGGTAAATCAAATGTACGAGGATAAGACTCTCATCTGCAAGGAATGCGGCGCTGAATTTGTTTTCACAGCCGGCGAACAGGAATTTTACGCATCAAAGGGCTTTGAAAACGAGCCGCAGAGATGTAAGGCTTGCCGTAACGCAAGAAAGAACGCACAGAAGCCTGAGCGTGAGATGTTCACAGCAGTATGTGCAGCTTGCGGTAAGGAAGCAAGAGTTCCTTTCAAGCCGCGCGATGATCGCCCTGTTTATTGCAGCGAGTGCTATGCGAAGATGAAGGAGGAGCAGGAGTAATCCTCTCCGATCTTACGGACAGATCGTATCAGAAAAAGCTTCCCGGTCTACGGGGGGCTTTTTTGTGTTGCGGAAAGTGTACAAAAATACTTGTATATATTGAGATTTTATGTTATAGTAAGTTCGGATATTATGGGACAGTATAATTATTCTGAACAAAATTCACAAAGGAGGAAATTAAATGAAAAAACTGACAGCATCCGCCCTGACAGTGACGACACTTATCGCCGGAATATCTATGACGGCTCTGCCTGCGTTCGCCGAGACGGACTACAAGGGCATTAAGCTTCCGTTTGAAGTGACCGCGCCGGCAAACGTTTCTCTCACGGGGCTTGAAGGCTCTGACTCGGAAACCTCTATGAGCGCGGCATGGTCCATGAATGACGGCATGTGCAAGTGGATGGCCGATGCAGCCGACAGTGAGACACACGATGCCGCAATGGAAAAGCTGCAAAAGGAATACGGACTGAACGATATCTATATCAACACACAGATCGACTGGGCGATCGACGACCCTGTAAACGGCTGGCACTACACAGCGTACTGGGACGGCGAGGAATGGACTGACGAGGAAGGCAGAAAGAAATGGGCAGGATTCGGCTATGATAAGGACTATCATAGCCGTACAGGCGAGTGGGATGTGGTAGACTGCGGGAACTACCCCAAGACAGTTAACGATTGCTGGATACTTCGCGGCAGACCCATTGACAACGATCCTGACATGACAGAGGAAGAAAGAGCGCAGGTCAACGATTGGTTTTACGGGAACGATCTCATTCCCGGACTTAAAAACCAGCTCAAGGATGACCAGTATACTCTTGTGGATGTCCCTGACTCCAATGAGCAGTATATAAGCATAGACTGGACACAGCACACGGCCTATGTGCGTGTACGCTGGGCTGTCACCGCCGTGGATAAGGATGATGAATCAACGCCCATATTCTCCGACTGGTCGGAAACGGCAGGCTACGGCAAGGATGCGGCTCCTTTTGTGCCTTTTACAAAGGAAAGCCTTGCGCCGCCCGTGATAAGCAATCTGAGATACTGCGAGGAAGACTTCAACGGATATCCCCAGGTGGCCGTGACCCTTACCGTTCCGGAGGAGCTGAGCAAGAACCTCACAGAGGTAACGTCAAGGTCAGGCGGTATCAACGTTGAATGGGAAGCAAGGCTTCCCGGAGGGAACTGGTGCTCTCAGCAGGGAGACGGGACCATTACGGCAGGAGAGAACGTAGTCTCGCTTCTTTTCCTTGCGAACGATATCATGCGCCGGAACAGCGAGGCGGGTGTAAGCAACCCTGATGTCATCCTTGCAAAGGATTCTCCCATCGAGCTTCGTGCGCGCTACTACTGCAATCAGTACGCAAGCTATGGCGGCGAGTGGCTGGGCGAATTCTACACCGACTATTCCGATGTTCTCACATTCGGCGCTCAGGAAATGAGCAAACCGGAGGAAAATTCTCCTGCTGAGTCCGGCGTAACTGACGAAAGCAAGGCTGAGCAGAGTGTTGAAGCGAGCAAAGAAGAGAGTAAAGAAGAGAGCAAGCCTGCATCAGACACAGAGATCAGCAAGACAGAGGAGAAAAAGGGCGGTTTCCCGATATGGATAATCATTCTTATCATCGTTATCGTCCTGATAATCATTATCGTCATTATCATCATTCTTGTAATGAAGAAAAAGAAGGATGACGACAAGAACAACGGCACCCCCTCAGGCACAAACATAAACCTGAATCCGTGAAACTCTTAAAACGATAAACAGCGTTTTCGGGGGATGTCAGGGGGGACTTTTCCGCAAAAGTCCCCCCTGACTCGCTCTCCGCAGAGAGCGAAACACTTTATCATTTAAGCCCGGCAAGGGGATGAATTGAAAAACAGTCCGGTGGACTGTTT
>JAFTCS010000067.1 GCA_017454565.1 Clostridia bacterium | reverse complement strand
GAACTTGAGGTTAGGTACGGATATTACAACAAGAAGTGAAACGATGAAAGCAAGAAGAGCGTAGATCTCAACGAGGGTGATGGATACCATTGCCTTTGAGAAATTCTTTTCGTCCTTTGCTGTCATGGTGATTCCGGAAACAGCAGCCTTACCCTGAGCAAAGCCTGAGATCATGCCGCCAAAGCCGATGGCAACTGATGCTGCAAGAAAAGCAAAGCCCTGACCAAGTGTAGACATATCGCCGCCGAGAACGCCGCAGTTGATGAGAACAAGGAAGCCTACGATAAAGCCGTAAAGACCCTGTGTACCCGGAAGAAGCGTAAGAACGAGCATCTTACCGAACTTTGAAGAGTCCTCTGAAAGAACGCCCATTGCTGTCTGAGCTGCGCTGCCCACGCCCTTTGCAGAACCGATGCCTGCAAATACTGTGGCGATAGCTGCTGCAAGAATTGCCAAAAACATACCCATTATTCCGTCCATGTTAATATACCTCCGTTTATTGGAAATCTGTAATTAATCTTCATTACTGCCCTTTGTCTTAAAGTACTTGCTCTTTGTGGAGAACGGCACAAAGGGCCTGCCGCCGCCCTCATAGAACTTGCTGAACATTTCAACGTACTGGAGTCTCATTGTATGAACATAAGAGCCAAGGGCGTTGAGTCCTATGGTAATAGCATGACCTGCAGTGAAAATAAGTATCATGCAGATAATGCCGAAAACGCTGGTACCAAAGAGATTTGACAGCATATTGAACACCTGCGCCATAACTCCTGTGGTAAGACCGAGCGCTAAAAGTCTTGAATAGCTGAGGAGATCGCTTATGTAGCTTGTTATGTCATAGAGTGAAGCTACGCCTCCTATAAGCTTGCCGAAGACGCCTTTCTTGCCTCTGCCCTGTGTGAGCACCAGACCGACAGCGCTTGCTATTGCAATTCCTGCGCCGATATAAAGTACCGTCTGCGATATTGCCATACCCACTGCAAGAACAGCAAAACCTGCAAGCATGAGCATCCACAGCCCCGTGTCGAAGAAAGCTTTTGCATATTCCTTCTGCTTCATGCACACATAGAATTTGCAGCCCATTCCGACCAATATATGCACAAGACCAAGAGCAATTGACATTATCATTATCATCAATGCGTCCTTCTGAGTGTCAAGGGTCGGCCACGGGAGAAGCTCCTTCATGGTTATCTCATTGCCTGTAAACATTTTGTAGAACATTGCCGGAGCATCACCGAATATGCTGCCGAACACAAGTCCCCAGAAAACAGTAGCAACGCCGCAGTACTGGAACAGCTTCAGGTTGTTTCTCATCCGCTTGTCCGGATTGAATATTTTTATGCACAGTCCGGTCGCGATTATCATAAGCAAACCGTAGCCTGCATCGGAGAACATCATGCCGAAGAAGAAATAGAAGAAAAACGCCAGTATCGGAGTCGGGTCTATGTCTCCATGGGAGGGAGTTGAATACATAGTGACAATACTTTCCGCAGGCTGGGCAAACCTGTTGTTTTTCAGCTTTACGGGAGCATCCTCGCCGGCATCCTCAAATTCCACTACACATGAGGGCACTCTGCTGCATACGGCTTCAAGCTTTTCGCGGTCCTCTTCGGGAACATACCCGTTGAGCACAAAGATGTGCTTTGTCTGGTCAAGTTCGGCAAGAACCTGATATTTTTCTGTCCTCAGATTAAAATAATCCTGAGTCTCGCAGATGTTTTCACGATATTTCGCAAAGGCTGCGATATCGTTTTTGGCATCCTCGTCTTTCTTCTCAAGCTCCTCGCTCTTGTCAAGCAGTCTCTGGGATTTCACCGCCGGAGTCCGGCTGGTCGGGTTCAGCGGCTGAGAGAAGCCTATGGTACGCAAAGCCTTTTCTGCGTCATCACGCTGCTTTTTGGGGGTGAACAGAGTAAGGCAGGTAAGGTTTGAGGATGAATAAAGTATCTCAAATTCAAAAACAAGCTCCGGGCACTCAGCAGCAAGAGCTTCTGAGAGAGTCTTGTCGTCATACAGTCTCGGAAGTGAGCCTATGAGCACTGCCGTAGTTGAAGTATCCTTGGTGTTCAGCGGGATATCCAGCTTCTTCCATGGCTCTAACTGAGCAAGGGAGGTCTTTATCCTCACCTGCTCGGCTGCATAGTCTGCCCTTTGCTTATCAAGCCTGCATATCTTCTGACAGATACCTATGACCTTTGCCGAGTCGGAGGCTATTCTGCCGATCTCGTCAGGGTCAATTTCCTTTCTGCCCCTGAAGCTTGAAAGCATGCCCTTTTTTTCCGGCTCGACCTTGTTGAGGATCTTCAGAGCCTGTTCGGTAAGCTCCGCATTTCTCTCGAACTGCTTTATCTGCGCGGAGGTATCCAAACGGGTAAAGCCTTTTTCCTCTTTCCTGCCCTTTTGCACCATTACAAGAGCGCTGTCCTGCAGATGCTCAAGCAGGCGTTTTCTGTCTTTTTTGAGAGCGATAAGCCTTACCGCTTTCATTTTTAGCTTTGCCAAATGTTTATCACCACACTTTTATTGTTTTTTCAGGGAGATTCATCCCTTTGCATCCGCTGTAAGCATATCGACCACAAGCTTTTTCACCCTGTCGATATTCTTCGCGGCATTACCGGAGATCTCTGAGCACTGCACCTGAGCCTGTACCCGTGCTCTCTGGAGTTCTGCCTCTGAGCTTTGTCCGAGCGCCTTCTCATTGTCAGAAAGCATTTTCTCGGACTGTCGCTGTGCATCAGCCACAAGAGAAGCCGCCTGTTCTCTGGCTTTCTGCTTGTCGGCTTCCGCCTGCTTCTTTGCTTCGGCTTCTCTCGCAGAACATTCCTCCTCTGCTTCGAGCACAGCCTTTAGCATTTCACTTGCCATCAGTTTGTCTCCTTTATCTGAAATCTAAGCACAACATATAGTTGCCCCATTAAATTAAACCATATATAGGCCAAAAAATCAATCGGTTTTTTCTATCTTGGCATTCATAAAAAATCATATTTTATTGTTTTTTGACGCGAAACGATAAACAAGCCCCATTCATCAAAAAAGGCACAGCTTAATGCAGCTGTGTCTTTTGAAACAATATTATAATAT
>JAFTCS010000066.1 GCA_017454565.1 Clostridia bacterium | reverse complement strand
TTCAATTCAAAAAAACAAAAACGGCACATCTGTGCGTTTTCAGCGTAGATGTGCCGTTTTCCGATGTGATCGGAATGTAATGAGACGTCAGAATGAAGATAATCTCCGCGCTGTCGTCATTTTACTCATTTTAACTCAATATACTCATTGACGTTTTCTGCCACTTAATCCAACCGGAGGTCTATATTTAAAAAAACTGAATGAGGGTTTCATTATTATACTTAGCTACTCAACGGCGCGACCATCGGCTACAACGGCGGACTCAGGATCATCGAGGAGATATACAACGGTGTGCTTTCGACCTACAGGAATTGATGAAAGATGAAAGACGACAATGTCATCTACATAAATACCTTTTAAAAGACCATAGCGCCGTCAGTACTCGCGGGCAATATGAAACTCCCGAAGCCTATGCTGCCGCTGTATAATGAAACAGCAGGCTTCTACTTCTGCACCGTCCCGATGCTCGAACAGTTTTTTCTGACCAAATGGCTGAGCAGCGGCGAGTTTGAAAGGAATATCACCCGTATCAGAAAGCGGATATCAGACAGCAACACCCCGATGGTCATCTCATCGGGGTGTTGCTGTTATTATTCTGAGAACTTTTTTCCTGCGTTCCATGCGCCGCCGGCTATGCCGCCTATCACGCGGTAGGCTCTTGCGGAGGAGTCAAACATCAGCGGGCTGAGCTTGTCGAGATCAACCTTGTCATCGGTGAGAACGCTTTCATCTGCGGTCATGCCCACGACCTGTGCCACAACTCTTGTCTCGCCGTATTCCTCGATTATGTCCTTGACATTACACTCCAGTGCAACGGGAAGCTGGTCGATTATCGGCGCGTTGATCTTGTCCGACTTGGTGACGGTGAAGCCCGCCTTCTCCAGCTTGTCGGGAACTTTAGCCTGCGACACCATTCCTACAAAGTCGCACTCAGCTATAAATTCCTTTGTAGCAAAGCTTACGGTGAGCGCCTTGTTCAGCTTGATGTTCTCGGTGGAAACATGGCTGCCGAGACTTATCGAGATAAGGTCTCCACCTGCCTGTCCCGCCCATGCTGCATTCATGGCATTGGGCTTTCCGTCCTTGTCATATGTGGCGATGATGAACACCGGAAGTGGTGTTACAAATCCTTTGTCAAAGCTTTTTTTCATATGAACATCTCCTTGATATTATTAAAACCGAACGAGCAGTTTTTCATATTTATTATATCAGACCATACCGCCTGTGTCAACAGACGTCAGACAAAAACAGCAACGTTCGTTATGAACGATGCTGCTTTTAAATGGAAATTTCTATGGCAAGTTGTATTGTTAGCTATTTTTATTCGGATACTTTGGTAACGGGTATCACTGCGCCGTTGTATTTTTCAAGAATGAACTTTGCAGTGTCCTCAGACTGGAGAACCTCTACCAGTGCTTTCAGACCGGGATCGTCCTTCTTGTCGGGTGTGGTCACGATAATGTTTGCATAGGGGGAATCCTCACCCTCGCGGAACAGGAACTTGGTAGCATCAAGACCCGCCTCGATGACCTTGTTGGTGTTGTTGATGTATACATCGAACTCGCTGATGTGGGCGTTGATCTGATAGCTGTCAAGCTCGGTGATCTCAATGGGCTTTACGAACTCTGCGATGTCGTCCACGCTTGCACGGGCGTTCTCTGTCTCGCCAAGCTTTATCCAGCCCTCCTGCTCGAGAATACGGAGCGCTCTGTACTCGTTTGTTGCGTCGTCGGGGATAACGACAGTTGCGCCGTCGGGAACTTCGTCGGCAGTGGTGTACTTCTCGGAGTACGCAGCGATAGGCTCAACGTGGATATTTCCGATGTTCACCAGATCGCCGCCATTTATCTCGTTCCACTCAATGAGATAAGGCTCGTGCTGCATGAAGTTGAAGTCCACCTCGCCGTTTTCCGTCTTTTCGTTCCATGTTGCATCGGAAGCGGTGCTGACGATATCAACGGTGTAGCCTTTCTCGTTTAGTGCGGGCTCAACGTATTCAAGTATCTCACTGTGCGGGGTGAGGTCTGCAAGACCCTTGATGACGGTGAGCTCCTTGCCGTCGGCAGTCTTTTTTGGTCTCTGCCGCCGAGCTGCTGTCGGACGATCCGCAGCCTGTAAATACGGTTAACACCAGTGCTCCTGCTAATACTGCTGATAAAATTCTTTTTGTTTTCATGATGTTTTCCTCCTTGAATTTTCTATTTCATACCTTCTATGTCAAACGGTCAAGCCGTCTAAACATCACAACAAATGTCTCTTTTTGAGTATCAGGTTTGATATCAGATCTCCGGCTATCTGTGCGATCTCCACCATTACGATAAGCACGAGCACTGAAGCTATAAGCATATCGTGATAGAACCTGTTGAAGCCGAATCTTACGGCTATATCGCCTATGCCGCCTGCGCCGAAGCTGCCTGCAAGGGCTGTCATGGAGATTATGCCGATAAGTGCTACCGTAAAGCCCCTGATTATCGAGGGCACAGCTTCCGGGAGCATGACACGGAAAACTATCGTTGCCGAGCTTGACCCCATCGCCTTTGCAGCTTCTATCTTGCCTTTGGGTAT
>JAFTCS010000065.1 GCA_017454565.1 Clostridia bacterium | reverse complement strand
TCACCCCTTGCGGAGCGCAGAAGCAAAAAGTGTTTCGCTCTCTGCGGAGAGCGAGTCAAGGGGGACTTTTGCGGAAAAGTCCCCCTTGACAATCCCCGAAAACGAACTTTTTCCGTTCTTAGTTTCACGGATTCAGGTTTTGGTCAGAGTAAACCGTGAACGCGAACAACGTTTTCGGGGGGCGCGGGTCTCCGGTGGAGACCTCTGCGCAGCAGAAGCGCCGACCGAGCCGACAGGCGAGACACGGGGGGACTTTTTCGCAAAAGTCACCCCGACCGGTCACGCACCTCGAACTTCAGGCGGCGCAGATCTGATACAAAGCTGTATGAGATGTACCTCACAATTTGTTGTTGTGATGATGAAGTATAATCGGCAGATTGCCGATAGGCCGTTACTTGAAATGACTGATTTTTTGAGATATAATAAACAAGTAAAACAATGATTGATAGTGTATTTTGAACAAGGGTAAAACGGGCTTGAAAAATTAAGATGGAGTACGGAGGAATCATCTGTATGAAAAAATTTTTAGCTATCATTGTATGTAAGATCCTGAGGGTTGTGGGTAAGATAGTCGGCAAGGGCAGCAGTCTGCCGGGTAAGTTCGCTCTGAAAATATGCCCAGATATCCTCAGCAGAGTGAAGCTCCCCGAATATATCATCGCCGTTACCGGCAGCAACGGCAAGACCTCTACCGTAGAAATGATAGCTCACATCCTTACCGGCAGCGGAAAGAAAGTGGCATGGAACAGGGAAGGCTCTAATCAGATAGAGGGCGTTACCACTATGGTGCTGTGCAACGCTACCCTTTCAGGCAAGGTCAAAAGCGACATCCTGCTTATCGAAAGTGACGAGCGCTTTGCCAAATATACATTCAGATACATTTCTCCGACACATTACGTTATGACGAACCTTTATCGTGACCAGCTTACCAGAAACGGACATCCGGAGTGGGTGTATGACGCTCTTTCCGAAAGTCTGAACGACAATATGCAGCTAATTCTGAATGCTGACGACCCGCTTATATCACACTTCGGCTATAACAGGGAAAATGTCGTTTACTTTGGCGCAGATAAGCTTTCGACGGACTTTGCCGAAAACAAAAGCGTATATAATGACGGCGCATACTGCCCACACTGCAAAAAGCCGCTTACATACAGCACAAGACATTACAATCATATCGGTCACTTTGAATGTGGGTCCTGCGGCTATAAGCGCCATGATACCGCATACACGGTGACAGATGTTGATCTCGAAAACGGCAGCATGACCATAGACGGTAAGTATAATATCACTCTGGCGCTGAAATCGCTTTATAATATATATAATCTTTTAGCAGCCTTCACCGTGGGTTCGATAGTCGGAATCGACGGCGGAAAAATAGCCGGTGACCTCAGCGATTACGTTATGAAGAACGGCAGGGTCGTGAACTTCAATGTCGGCAAAAGACCCGGTACTCTTTTGGTGGCAAAGCATGAGAACAGTATCTCGTACGACCTTTCAATGAGCGTTGCATGCGCCGACAAGCGCGGCTGTGACGTTCTGATAATCGTTGACGCTGTGAGCCGCAAATACTTTACCAGCGATGTTTCCTGGCTGTGGGATATCGACTTTGAAATGCTGGGCTGCGATAATGTGCATGAGATAATCCTTGCGGGCACATACTGCAATGACCTTGCGGTGCGCTTCTCATATACCGATATCCCGCAGGAGAAGATAAAGGTGTTCAGCGGCATTGAGGACGCCTATAATTATCTGAACAGCGACAGGGAAGAGTACATATATACGGTTACCTGCTTCTCGGATAAGGGAAAATTTCTCAGTCTTGTGTAAGGGAGGAAAAACGGTATGAGGATCCTGCACCTTTATTATGATATAATGAACCTTTACGGCGAATATGCAAATGTGCGCGCCATGGAGCGCATGATGGAGAAAAACGGCATTGAATACAGTACCGACAGGCTTTCCTTTGGGGATAAGGCCGTACTTTCCGATTACGACTTTATTTATATAGGCTCCGGCACCGAGAGAAACAGGAATGTCGTACTTGAGGACATGAGAAAGTACAGGGACGAGCTGAACGACTGCATAGCAGCGGGCAAGGTCATACTTATGACAGGCAATTCCTTTGAGATGCTGGGAAAGAGCATAAAAGGCGCTGACGGCAATGTGGTTGAGGGTCTTGACATATTTGATTTTACCACTACAGAGCAGAACAAGACAAGAAACACTGCCGACGCCATATTCAGCGCGGATTTCCTTGACAGCGAACTGGTGGGATTCATCAATAAATGCAGTGAGACAGAGGGCATTGAAGAGCCGCTTTTCACTGTAAAGATGGGTCTTGGCAATAAGAATGACGGCAGCAGCGAGGGCATAAGGAGAGGAAACTTCTTCGGTACACACCTGACCGGTCCGGTGCTGATAAAGAACCCTCATTTTCTGGTATACATGGCAAAGCTTGCGGCCGGAACGGAGAAACTTTCCGCAGAGCACCTGAAATACGAAAACGCCGGATACAAGATAACGCTTAAGGAACTATCTCCAGCGTGACGCTGGACCCCCTGTTCGCGGGGTTCGCTTCACTACGTTCCGCTCTAAGTACGAACCGAAACTTTGCCGCTCGCGCACCGGAGTTATTTTCCAAAAACGACAACACAAAAGTTTCGCCCGCCTTTTCAAAGGCGGCAGGGTGCAGGGGCGGCGCCCCTGCCCGCTCTCTGCAGAGAGCGAAACACTTTATCATGCAAGCCGGGAAGGTGCCGATCCCCGTTCGCCAGTGCGCAGGCAAGCTGTCGCTCCCGATATCAGACAAAAAACTCCGATGGAAATTATCTCCACCGGAGTTTTTGTTTATTTTCCGCATATAGCTCTCTGAGCTGCAATGGTGGCGAGGGTATCTCCAAGCTGCACCAGAACGGCTGCTAATACCGAAAGGTCATCGTCACACAGCCGGCTGGCTATGGCGTTGGCTATCGCTGTTACAGATGCGGTAAGCTCACATGGATTCATGCTTGGTCATCCTTTGTTTATTGATAGGAAACCTCTTATCATAATATGCATCAGTA
>JAFTCS010000064.1 GCA_017454565.1 Clostridia bacterium | reverse complement strand
GTGCATTCTTACGCCGCCGCACTTCTTGTTGAGAAGCGTTGAACGTCTGCTGACAAAGTTTCTGATGGTAACGTCCTTTTCGTTGTTGTTGAACTTTGAAAGAACGGTCCTGATGGCATGCAGGATAACAACGCTTGTGGGCAGGTCGTGATCCTCGGCAAACTTGATGATCTTGTCGGTGGATTCAACATCAAGGTCGTATGTAACTGTAGCTCCGGCGCCGTCCTTTGTGGGCAGCAGGCACCATCTGAGGTTGGGGTTGCCTAACTTCTGTCTGAGCTGCATCATGCGTCCCGGGCCTGTAAAGTCAGTAAACATGGGTTCGGGCATTGCAAGCTTTGAGTGCCAGTATTCCTCGTCTCTCTTGGCCTTCTTGCTGCCGGGATATTCCATATCCTTCTTTACCGATTCAATATAGGAGGTACGCGGTTCCGGATAGGGAAGGTCATACATAAGGTGGCAGTAAAGATCCATAACGTCCTTGGTAAAGGCGACTACCGAGCCGGAATCGGCGCAGGCATGGTGAACATTGCAGTAATAGCCGTTGTAGCCGTCGGGCATAGAAACGATAACTATACGGGAAAGCTCTCCGCCGTAAGTATCGAAGGGCTGAGAGGTCCATCTCTCAAGTATACTTTGAGCCTTTTTTTCGGTAAGCTGCGAAAAATCGTAATACTCGAAATACATGTTCTTATAGGGCATAACATACTGCCAGAGTTCGCCGGTTTCAGGGTCGCGCCATATTCTCAGGCGCATGGATTCGCATCTTTCGACTGCTCTGTTCAGAGCTTCGCGCAGAACGGAGATGTTCAGATCTGTCTTGAGGAAGGTGCCGGTGCCGATGTTAACGATCTCGTGTGTCGGGCTGAGCTGAAGGGTGTACATGTGCACCATCTGTGCCGGGGTAAGCGGATAGCATTCATGTTTGATTCCGCCTATGATTTTTTCCATATATCATACCTCCTGTATTAAAATACGCAGTTCGGTACAACTGCGCCTTTAGTTAATTTTACCATATATTTCTGAAAGTGTCAACGAATAATAATAAGCTTTTAACAAGAAATGCGGTTTTTTTACCATTTTTTATTCTTAGAGCCTGTTTAGTATCTGAAATGTACGGATTTTTGAGCATATTTTTTCTCGATAACAAGGAAAAAGGACGCAGGCATACTGACGTATGGCAAGTTCTTTTGACGCAGTCAGCGAAAAAATTGCCAAAAAGCCGCACGTTGCTAAGATGCTAAACAGGCTCTTATAAATTGCAAAAAAATGAGTCTTGTGAAATCGTCTTTCACAAGACTCGCAGATCGTTATCACTCAGAAAACAGAAAGCATAAAAAATCGGAGGGCGACGCCCTCCAAACTACCCGTGATGTTTTGCTCTCTGCGGAGAGCGAGTCGGGGGGGCTTTTGCGGAAAAGTCCCCCCCGACAGGTGAGACCCATCGTCACGCCGGACACTTTTTCAGCGGCAGAGGAGAGAATATGGTCTCGATGCGTTTTTCGCAGCCTGCAGGAGAATAACAGAAGGAATCAATGTGTGAGTCTGTGAAGAAATAGACCGGTTCCTTTGGCTCACATTCGTAATCGAAGGTGTCTATTATTATCAGCTTTATCTTCATCCTGTCGGGAATGATGTTCTTGATGTAAACGCTTGCCTGCTGTCCGGGACGGATATTTTCTTTCATCTCGGCAAGGCCTGCAAGGTTCGGGGTCAGCTCTACAAAGGCGCCATAGTCCTCTACCGAACGGATAATGCCCGCGACGGTCTCACCGATCTCAAAGCCGCTCACGTTTTCTTCCCATGTGCCGAGCAGCTCCTTCTGAGAGAGACTTATGCGTCCGTTATCTACCGAACGGATGACGGCTTTTATTTCCATGCCTACGGAAAGACGCTCTCTCGGGTGGTCAATGCGTGAGACGGAAATTGCGTCTATTGGCAGCAGCGAGACAATGCCGCAGCCGATATCCGCAAAAGCGCCGAAAGAATCAAGATGGGTTATCCTTGCGTCGATAATGTCGCCGGGCACAAGAGCCGATATATAATCCCTCATGCAGCGCTCCTGAGCGGCTCTGCGTGAAAGCAGTGCTACGGTGCGTCCGGAACTGTCCTTGGTCAGATCTGTGATGACAAAGCACACCGGCCGGTTTACACGGGATATGACCGCAATATCCCTCACACTGCCTTCCCTTATGCCCATTGCTCCCTCTTCGCGCGGTATGATGCCCTTTATGATGCCCAGATCGACTATCAGGTCGTGAGCCGAGTTGCAGACCACCGCCCTTGCTTCAAGTATCCTGCCTTCGTGACAGGCCTCTGCGAGAGCCGGGAGCGACTGCATGGCGGCAAGGTTTTCCACCTTGTTTATGAGTCTGCCTTCAGGATAATATCCTGTCATTTTGCTTTCATTCCTTTCCTGATGAGGCCGAGCCTCTTTAGTTTTTCTTCACATACTTATGAAACGACAAACAATTCTATGCGTTGCGGCTCTGTTTTTTAAAATACACTTGCATTCTCACGATATGTATTATAGAATAATATAGTATAAGCTGCCAATAATGGGTATATGAACATCGGGAGAGTGTGAGCAATGGATGAAAACAACGACAACATAAAATTTCTGTCTGCCATATCATATATTTCTGTCCTCTTTATTGTGGGTCATTTTGCTGTGGAAAAGGATAACCCCGATCTGAGGTTCCACAAGTATCAGGGTGCTGTGCTTTTTGCGGTGTTCCATGCACTCTATCTTGCAGAGGGCATAGTACTGCTGCTGCTCTCCTTTGTTCCGGGGCTTCAGTCAATAATAGCATTTCTGCTGACGGGCGCCATATCGCTTGCATATATAATGATGATCGTTATGGGCGTAAGCTCCGCTGTAAAGTTTGAACAAAAACAGCTTCCCTTTATCGGTTTCTTCGCTGTAAGGCTGAGAGAGACCGTTGACAGTAAAAGACGCTCAAACTGAGGACGTCACCTTTCCTTAGGTGATGATGATATTATAACATTTTTCAGGATCGAAAAATGACGCTATAAGGGTGATATAATGAACGAAGATATAATACTTGTGGATTCCTATGACCTTGATGTCAGGATAGAAAACGGCTTCTGCGCGGTGCTGTTCTATTCGCAGTTCTGCGTACACAGCAGGGGGCTTATCCCAATAATCGAAGAGATCGCCGATGAATACTATGATTATATGAGATTCTATGCGCTTGACGTCGAGCAGTCTCCGGATGCTGCCTCCGTATTTGCGGTCGAGACCACACCGACGGTCATATTTTTCCGCAACGGAAAGATCATCGAGCGCATAACCGGAGCCAACCCGCCCTCAGCCTATACGGAAGTGATTGAGGACGTCATTGCGGTGCTGGACAGCGAATAATATAATTATACAACAAACAGACCAGAGAACTGATCATTCTCTGGTCTGTGTTTTTATCCCGGTTTTTTCCCGGGCTTTGAGTGCTTGTAGTATTCTAAAAGCTCATAAAGGTCATCTATCTCCTCCATGATCCTCCTGCCGTTGTCGGTGTCCTTTACCATAATGCGGTTCTTTTCCGTTTCTATCAGCCTTGAGCTGGAAACAATGTCTGTGTTGTCGCTCAGGGCTTTCTCTATGGATTCAAACGGCTGGTGCGCTTTTATCCGCAGACCGTGAGAATTATAGATCAGTGTGTATCCGGCAATACCGGTCTTGCGGTGATAGTCCTTGCAGAATCCGCCGTCAATGACAAGAAGCTTGCCGTTGGCTTTCAGAGGCTGCTCTCCGCTTGATGCAAGCACAGGTGTGTGACCGTTTATAATGTGGGAATAGGGAGAATAAAGGTCGAATTCCCGAAGTATCATGCTGCAGCACTTCTCTGTTTCATAATATCGGTAATACGGGTCGGATTCCTCGTGCCATGTGCTTTTGTCGTCTATGAAGTAGCGCTCGAATGTCTTTATGTTCCTGCCGCACAGCGGAGAACGCCTGCCGCACCACAGGAACCACAGCAGATCAAGCTCTTCGCTGTCTTTTTCACGGCTGTACCAGACGTGTCTTACTGTGCTGTCTGCAAGGTCGAGCAAAGCCCGCCCTTTATACAGTCTGCCGAAAAGGTTCACACCGAAAAAGTTTCCGTCCTCGTCCAGCGGAATACAGCCGTGATACAGCAGATTTCCGTTGTGACACAGATACATGCCGCCTTTTTCAAGCAAAAACCTGACATGCTTTCTCAGCCTTGAACTGTTCAGGAAAGCGTTCTTCAGGTCGTTGATGATCGAATGCTCCTCGGGTGAAAAGCTGTAGGGTGTTTTCGGGTCAAGTGTGGGAAGCTCCGGCACGTTCAATGGGTATTCCTTGCCGTCAAGCTCTATAGTGCCGGCTTCTTTGTTTATCCTGCCCATGAGCAGACGGTCGTTCATGCTGTATTCCGGGTGCCGGAGTATTATCTGCCCTTCGGCTTTGAACTGCATGACCGTTATCGCCCTGAGAGCGCGCTTCATTATATCCTCGTCCGTATATTTGCTGCCGGCGAAAACTGTCAGATTTCTCAGACTGATGCCGTAGCCGTTTTCGAGTATCTCTAAAGTTTTGTACTTTATGCAGCCGCGCACCACATTGCATATACAGGCTTCGTTTCCTGCGGCAGCGCCTATCCATAGTATATCGTGATTTCCCCACTGTATGTCAAGGGAATGATGCTTTATCAGCAGATCGAGTATTTTGTCGGCATTTGCGCCCCGGTCAAAAATATCTCCCACAATGTGCAGGTGATCGACTGCCAGCCGTTTGATAAGTCCTGCAAGGGCGTCAATAAAATCCTCTGCGTCAATGCCTATGATACTGTCAAGTATCTTCTGATGGTAGAGTATCTGATTGTCGTCCTCGTCCTTTTGCGCATGAAGAAGTTCGTCGATAATATAGGCATAGTCCTCCGGCATGGCCTTGCGCACTTTTGAACGGGTGTATTTTGAGGACAGCACACCGGCTATTTCTATCATTCGGTGGATAATGAGCCTGTACCGTTCGGCACTGATGACCCGTTCGCTTTTCATATGCCTCAGTTTTTCTTTCGGATAATAAATAATGGTGCAGATCTCCTCGATCTCGCTGTCCGAGAGCCGGTCACGGTACAGCAGATCGGCCTTTTCGCGTATGACCCCCGCACAGTTGTTCAGAATGTGGCAGAAGGCTTCGTATTCGCCGTGAATATCGCTCATAAAATGCTCTGTGCCTTTCGGAAGATTCAATATGGCTGACAGGTTTATTATTTCTTTTGAAAGCGAACGTATTGTGGGGTATTTCTCCGACAGCAGATCAAGATATTTGTTTCTCTTTTCCATAGGTGTTCTCCTTTCGGGTGATTATAGTGGAAAAAATGCACCAAAATGCCGCAAACTATCAAATGTGGTATTAAGTGGCAATGGTTGACTGAGTTTGATTAAGTAATACCATATAAACATGAATAAATAGTGAACTTTTGATTAACATTGAAAAAATATGAAAGATTATGCTTGACATTGGCAAAAAAACTGCTATAATTTGAACAAGAGGATGACACGGGGTGATGAAATATGCTTACACAAGAGCGATATAAGACTATTCTGGATATCCTCTCGGAGCGTGACGCCGCCACTGTGACAGAGCTTGCAGATGCTCTGGGCATTTCCGAATCGACCATACGCAGAGATCTGATCGCGCTTGACAGGGAGGGCAGGCTGCGCAAGGTCTACGGAGGCGCTACCGCTATCAACCGCACAGAGGGTACTATGGAGGATGAGGTGAAGGTCAGGGATAAGCTTATGGCCCATGAAAAAGACCTGATCGGTGAATATGCAGCCACGCTTATCAATAACGACGATTTCATCTATATTGATTCCGGCACGACAACATCAAGACTCATAGACCATATCGGTGTGTCAAAGGCGATATTTGTTACGAACGGCGTTATTCACGCGCAGAAACTGCTGAGCAAGGGGCTGAACGCTTACATGATCTGCGGCAGGATAAGACCCGTGACCGCTTCTGTCATTGGTTCAGAGGGAATATCCTATCTGAAAAGGTTCAACTTTACAAAGGCGTTCATCGGCACCAACGGTATAGACCTGACGTCGGGCTTTACCACGCCGGACAGTGATGAAGCCATGCTTAAAACAAAGGTGATAGAGAAAAGCTTTGCGGTATTCGTCCTTGCGGATCACACCAAATTCAGAAGGGTATATCCGGTGACATTTGCTGAGCTGAAAAAATGCTGCATCATTACAGATAAGCTGCCTTATGGCAGCTTTTCGGATAAAACAATCATAAGGGAGGTGATATCATGATCTACACGCTGACGCTGAACCCGTCCATCGACTATGTTGTTCATCTGAACTCATTTGTCAGCGGTATCACGAACCGCACCACAAGCGAGGATTACTACATCGGAGGCAAGGGGATAAACGTCTCCTTTATACTTGCCGAGCTGGGGCTGCAAAGCACAGCGCTTGGTTTTACTGCCGGCTTTACCGGTGAAGCCATTGAGCAGGGTTTGCAGGAGATGGGTATATGTTCCGATTTTATCAGACTTAAAGAGGGCATATCCAGAATAAATATCAAGGTGAAGGCTGACAAGGAAAGTGAGATAAACTGTCAGGGGCCGCATATTTCTGAGGAGGAGTTTGAAAAGCTTTTGAAAAAAACCGATAAGGTAGGGGACGGCGATACCATTGTTCTTGCCGGCAGCATACCAAAGACCGTGTCGGATGACGCTTACGAGAGGATACTCAGGCGGCTTGAGGGCAGGAATGTACGCAAGGTGGTGGACGCGACAAGAAAGCTTCTGCTGAACTGTCTGCCGTACAGGCCTTTCCTGATAAAACCTAACCGTCAGGAGCTTTCGGAGATATTCGGCAGAGAGGTAGAGACAGAGGAAGAAACGGAGTCCTGTGCACGTGAACTGATGAAGATGGGTGCACAGAACGTAATAGTTTCTCTGGGCGGCGACGGAGCCGTACTCTTTGCTCAGGACGGAAAGACCTATCATTCCGGCGTGGTAAAGGAGAAGGTGCTCAACACCGTAGGTTCGGGCGATTCAATGGTTGCGGGCTTTATAGCCGGCTGTGAGCAGAAAGGAGATTACGGTTACGCTCTTAGGCTTGGCACAGCCTGCGGAAACGCCACCGCATTTTCCATGGGTCTTGCGACAAAGGAAAAGATAATGGAGGTGTTTGAAAAGCTCTGATACGGATTTCCGGAACAGCTTTTTCACTGAATTTATAAAAGACAGGAGGTAAGAGTGATGAGAATAACAGATCTTCTGAAAAAACAGGGTATCGAGATAGGTGCCGCCGTAAAGGATAAGGCGGAGGCTATCGAAAAGCTTGTGGCGCTGCATGAAAAATGCGGCAATCTGAAGGACAGAAAGGCATACAAGGAGGGAATCCTTAAAAGAGAGGAAATGGGCACCACGGCTATCGGCATGGAAATAGCTATCCCACATGCGAAGAGCGAGGCTGTAAAGGCTCCTGCACTGACAGCTATTACCGTCCCTGCAGGTGTAGACTACGGTTCGCCGGACGGTGATCCATGCAAGCTGATCTTTATGATAGCGGCTACCACGGATGGTGACGTACATCTTGAGGTGCTTGCACGAATGATGCAGATGCTCATGGATATGGATTTCACCGCTAATCTGAAAAAGGCTAAGAATGCAGACGAGTTCCTGAGGCTCATAGATGAAAAGGAGACCGAAAAGTTCCCGGATGAAGCCAAAAAGGAAGAGGCTCCCAAGAAAGAGGACGCCAAGGCCGCCGCAGCCGGAAATGACGGAAGGATAAGAATTTTAGCGGTTACGGCATGTCCTACCGGAATAGCCCATACCTATATGGCTGCTGAGGCTCTGAGCAAGGCCGGCGAGAAAATGGGTGTTACCATCAAGGTAGAGACAAACGGCTCAGGCGGCGCCAAGAACGTGCTTACCGCAAAGGAGATCGCAGACTGTGACGGTATCATCATAGCAGCCGACAAGAGCGTAGAGACCGCAAGGTTTGACGGCAAACCGGTGTTCTCTACAAAGGTAGCAGACGGCATCCACAAGCCGGAGGAGCTTATAAACAAGATAATCAACAAAGAGGCTCCGGTTTTCCATGCAGACAAGAAGGCTGCTGCAGCTGAATCCACCGGAAACGAGAGCTTCGGCAGAAAGCTGTATAAGCATCTGATGAACGGCGTTTCCCACATGCTGCCGTTCGTTGTGGCAGGCGGTATCTTCATAGCCATAGCGTTCCTCATTGACGCAGCCTGCGGAGTTGAGGCTGCCGGCAACAGCGCATTCGGTACGGTGAACCCCGTAGCTGCATGGTTCAAGAATATAGGCGGATTTGCGTTCAGCTTCATGCTTCCGCTTTTGGCAGGCTTTATTGCCATGTCCATTGCCGACAGACCCGGATTGCTGGTCGGTATCGTAGGCGGTCTGCTTGCATCAAACGGTGCAACATTTGCCGACCCGGCTGCCGCTAAAACGGTTCCTTCGGGTTTCCTTGGCGCTCTCCTTGCGGGTTTCCTTGCAGGCTTCCTTATGAAGCTCTTTGAAAAGCTCTGTGACAAGCTTCCGCATGCACTTGAAGGCATCAAGCCGGTTCTGCTATATCCGCTTGCAGGACTTGGCATTGTAGGTGTGATGATGTGCGCCGTCAACCCGATAATGGCGGTCATCAACACAGGCCTTAACAACGGTCTTACATGGCTCAGCGACAACAATCTCGGTATCCTGCTGGGCTGCATCCTCGGCGCAATGATGTCCATAGACATGGGCGGCCCGTTCAACAAGGCGGCTTATGTATTCGGCACAGGCATGCTGACTGCTGCGGCTGCTACCACGGACACTGCAGTACAGACCACCTGCTATCAGGTAATGGCATCCGTAATGATAGGCGGCATGGTACCGCCTATAGCAATAGCTCTTTCAACCACTATTTTCAGAAAGTACTGGACTCCCGACGAGCGCAAGAACGGCATAGTAAACTTCATTATGGGTCTGTCGTTCATCACAGAGGGCGCTATTCCTTACGCTGCGTCATATCCGCTTAAAGTCATTCCTGCATGCGCACTCGGCGCAGCAACCGCCGGCGCTCTTTCATGGGCATTCGGCTGCACACTTATGGCTCCTCACGGCGGAATATTCGTAATCGCCACCATCGGCTCACCGTTCATGTATCTGCTTGCACTGCTCATAGGTTCGGCAGTAGGCGCGCTCATGCTTACTTTCCTCAAGAGTCTCGGCTACAAGAAGGATAAGAAAGCAGAAGAAAAGAAGTGACCCGGCAGATGTATTCTGACCGCGGCTGAATAAACCAAAAAATATATTCGTAAAGGGGATAATATTATGGTATCAAAGGTATTGACAGTTCCGAACGCACAGGGCTTCCACATGAGACCCGCTTCAGTTTTCTCGGCAGCTATGGGTAAGTATCCATGCAGTGTTACCATCAAGTTCAACGGCAACAACTATAACGCAAAGAGCACTCTGAATCTTATTGCAGCCTGCATGAAGTGCGGCAGCGTTATCGAACTGGTCTGTGACGGAGATCAGGAGGAAGCAGCTCTTGCCGAGGGCGCAAAGATGATCGAGGACGGCTTCGGTGAGTGATCGGCATAAGCCTTTCCGGAATAGAACGGAAAAGGGAGCAAAAGGAAGAACGGGAAAGGTATAGGTCAAAGGGAGCGGCAGAAATGCCGTTCCCGTTTTACAGGAGGTGGAAATAATGCTTAAAGGTATAGGAGTTTCAAGCGGAATAGGCATTGGCAAGGTCTTGCTGATAGAGGAGCATTCCCTGACATATACTCCAAAGCAGGTGACAGATACAGATGCGGAAAAGAAACGTTTCAATGATGCGGTGGAGCTTTTCTGCGAAAATACCGAAAAACAGGCAGAGACTCTCAAAGTAAGCGCCGGAGCAAAGGAAGCCGAGATCATGCTGGGTCACATCAGCATTGTAAAGGATCCGTTCCTGCTCGGAGAGGTCGAAAAGCTCATTGACGGAGGTCAGTGCGCAGAAGCGGCATTTGAAACTATGTGCGACATGTTCATTCAGATATTCTCGGCTGCTGACGATGACGTGACAAAGCAGAGAGCGGCCGATGTAAGGGATGTAAAATCGGGTGTGCTGAGCATTCTGCTGGGCATAACCGAGGTCAGGCTTTCTGATGCGCCGCCGGAGACCGTTCTCTGTGCAAAGGAGCTTACCCCATCGATGATAGCCGAGATAAATAAAGAAAATATTGTGGGCATTATCACGGAGACCGGCAGTACCACCTCGCACAGCGCCATTCTCGCCCGTGTTCTGGAGATCCCCGCAGTTATGAGCGCGTCGGGGATAATGACCGAAGCCAAAAACGGCGACACGGTGATAGTTGACGGCGGAAAGGGAGGGGTCATCCTCTCGCCGGATGAAGCTCAGCTTGCTGATTACGCCGCCAGACGCGAAAAGCTGCTGCAGGAGCGCCGCGAGCTTGAAAAGTTCCGCGGAAAGCCGACCGTATCGGCGGACGGCACTGTATATGAGCTTGTGTGCAACATAGGCAAGCCGGAGGACGCCGCCAAAGCCCTTGAATTTGACGGCGAGGGAGTCGGCCTGTTCCGTACTGAGTTCCTGTTTATGGACAAGACCTCTGTTCCCACCGAGGAGGAGCAGTTCACCGAGTATAAGAAGGCTGCCATAATGCTTAAAGGCAGGCCGCTTATCATAAGGACACTCGATATCGGCGGCGACAAGGACATCCCGTATCTTGGTCTTGCAAAGGAAGAGAATCCTTTCATGGGATTCCGCGCCATAAGGTATTGTCTGAAAAACCGTGATCTCTTCAAGACACAGCTTCGTGCGATACTGAGAGCCAGCGCCTTTGGCAGCGTGAGCATCATGTTCCCTCTCATTACCTGCGTTGACGAGGTACGGGAGGGCAAGGCGCTTGTTGAAGAGCTAAAAGCCCAGCTCAGGAGCGAGGGTGTTGATTTCGATGAAAATATAAAGGTTGGCATCATGACAGAAACAGCCGCGTCGGGAATAATTGCCGACCTGCTTGCTGCCGAGTCCGACTTTTTCAGCATCGGCACAAACGACCTTACCGGCTATACCATGGCAGCCGACCGCGGCAACAGCGAAGTTTCCTATCTGTATTCGGCTTTGCAGCCCTCTGTGCTCAGGATGATAAAGGCCATTATCGAAGCCGGCAGAAACAGGGGTATTCCGGTAGGAATGTGCGGTGAAGCCGCCGCCGACCCGATGATGATACCGCTGCTCATATCCTTCGGGCTTACCGAATTCAGCGTTTCGGCTCCGAGTGTTCTTCGTGTGAGAAAGTGCATCTCATCATGGACAAAGGAAAAGGCTGATGAAGTTGCAGCTAAAGTAATGACCCTTGCCACCCAGAAAGAGGTCAGGG
Source organism: Clostridia bacterium (assembly GCA_017454565.1). Lineage (GTDB taxonomy): Bacteria > Bacillota > Clostridia > Oscillospirales > Acutalibacteraceae > UBA1213. The sequence continues at coordinate 191 of JAFTCS010000064.1, read as the reverse complement.
AATATCTTTCCGCGCTTGTATAAATTTTGAAAGCCTGAGAAATCAGAGGGCTTTGCCCTCCGAACCTCCCACGAGGGGCTCTGCCCCTCGACCCTGCAAGCCTTTGAAAAGGCTTGAGCGAAACTTTTGTGTTGTCGTTTTAGAAGGAGTTTCTGTGCGCGAGGGCAAAGTTTTGGTTCGTATTTAGAGCG
>JAFTCS010000063.1 GCA_017454565.1 Clostridia bacterium | reverse complement strand
GCCTGGCAGAATTTTGTGGAGACTGGCAGGGTGAGCGATTACCTTGACTACTGCCGGATAAAACTGGGATATCCGGCCCAGGACGTACACGATGATCGGGAGGTACCCTATGAAAACGGACATGGACGGGCTGATCCTGAGGGACCTGACCGTTGGCGATAAGGACAGGATCATAACCGTGCTAACTAAAGAAAAAGGAATTATAAGCTGCTATGTAAAAGGCGCGCTGGTGGTGAAGCATCACGCATTTGCCGCCACCAAGCCGCTTACCTACTCCCGCCTGTGCGTGTACCGCAACAGAGGGATGTACATAGTGGATCAGGCTGAGACTATAAAAAGCTTCTACAGCCTTTCAATGAGTGTTGAACAGTTTGCTCTTTCGCAGTACATGTGCGAGCTTGCCATAGAGACCACTCCCGCAGAGATCGAATCGGAGGGTCAGCTTGAGCTGCTGCTGAACTGCCTGCATATTTTAGTTAACGGACTGAAAACGGATGAACTTATAAAAGCCGTGTTTGAGATACGCATGTCGGTGATATCCGGCAATATGCCCAACGTGATATACTGCTCAGGCTGCGGCAGCTACGATTCCGATACAATGTATTTCGACCCGGCAGCAAACACTATGCTTTGTGAAAAATGCTTTGGCGGCGAAGGGATCGTCTGCCCGCTTTCAAGGGGAGCACTCACGGCTGTGCGCTATATCGTTACTGCCGACCCGAAGAAGATATTCTCTTTCAGTGTGTCGAAGGAATCCACGGCCCAGCTTGCACAGTGCGCGGAAATGTATATGACCAACATTGTCGGCAAAACTCTGAAAACGCTTGACTATTATAATTTTGTAAGTACAATGTAAATTCAAGGAAAAGGAAAATAATTATGAACAGAGATCACCTGTCTCTGGAGCTTGACAAGATACTTGAAAAGCTTGCAGAGCAAACCTCATTTGAAGATGCCGCAGCACTTGCCAAAAGCATAGAGCCTTCAACAGGTCTCTTTGAGGTAAAGGAGCTGCTGCAGGAGACCTACGACGCCCACGCTCTTTCGGGCAGATTCGGCGCTCCTGCCTTCGGAAATCTTCACAATATAACAAACGCGCTCAGACGTGCTCAGGCGGGCGCGGTGCTTACCACACTTGAGCTCCTCAGGGCGGCGGAGCTGCTCAGGGTCATACGTTCTGTCGGTGAATGGCGCGACCGCTCCGCTTCCATCGAAACATGCCTTGATATGCGCTTCAACGCCCTTGCGCCGAACAAATATCTTGAAGCAAAAATAACCTCAGCCATTCTTTCGGAGGAGGAGATCGCCGACAACGCTTCACCGGAGCTTGCATCTATCCGGCGCAAGATAACCGCCGCTTCATCGCGGATAAGGGAAAGGCTTGACAAGCTCATCAGGTCGGCATCCATGCAGAAATATTTACAGGACAGCATTGTGACCATAAGGAGCGGCAGATTCGTTATCCCCGTAAAGGCGGAGTTCCGTTCATCGGTTCCGGGTCTGGTGCATGACACATCTTCAAGCGGAGCTACCGTGTTTGTAGAGCCTATGAGCGTTGTCGAGGCGAATAACGAGATACGCATACTGCGCTCAAAGGAGCAGACCGAGATAGACCGCATTCTTGCAGAGCTTTCCGCAGAGTTGGGTGCCTTTGCCGACGGTATCTGCCAGAGCTACAATATACTTACCGAGCTGAATGTGATCTTTGCAAAGGCGCATCTGGCATATAAAATGAAAGCTACCCTGCCCGTTATGAACGACAAGGGCAGAATATTGCTGAAAAATGCGCGTCATCCGCTTTTAGACCCGCAAAAGGCAGTGCCTACGAATATTGAGCTGGGTATCAGCTTTGACACTCTTGTTGTTACCGGCCCCAACACCGGCGGCAAGACGGTTTCCCTGAAAACAACAGGTCTGCTGTCGCTTATGGCAATGTGCGGGCTTATGGTACCTGCTTCGGACAACAGCGAGCTTTCGGTTTTTGACAGCGTTCTTGCCGATATAGGCGACGAGCAGAGCATCGAACAGTCGCTTTCAACATTTTCGGCGCATATAACCAACATCAAGCGCATACTTGACACCGCCGACGATAAAAGTCTTGTTCTGATAGACGAGTTAGGCGCCGGCACAGATCCGGTAGAGGGTGCCGCCCTTGCCATAGCTATACTTGAAAGGCTGCGTATGCAGGGTGCGAAGATCGCTTCGACCACCCACTATGCGGAGCTTAAAAGCTTCGCTCTGGATACTCCCGGGGTAGAGAACGCCTGCTGCGAGTTTGATGTGGCTACACTGAGACCTACCT
>JAFTCS010000062.1 GCA_017454565.1 Clostridia bacterium | reverse complement strand
CATAGCTGCTCATTTCTGAAACAGGCGCTTTGCCGGTTATTACAGTCATATTGTCGGCGGTCGTCTGCGGCTGTTCAAAAGTGCCGCTCATTCGTTGAATGTCGGTTATGGCTCTTCCCACGTTTTCGGCAGGGACCTCAAGAGTGAAGATGTAAAACGGTTCAAGCAGCAGAGAATGAGCCTGCCGCAGACCCTGGCGCACTGCCCTGAGAGCCGCCTGCCGGAAATCCCCGCCTTCGGTGTGCTTTGGGTGCGCTCTTCCTGATACCAGAACTATCTCCATATCGGTTATCGGAGAACCTGTCAGCACTCCTGCATGGGTCTTTTCGCAGAGGTTTGAAAGTATAAGACGCTGCCAGTTGCGGTCAAGCTGATCCTCCTTGCATTCTGTGCGGAAAATGAGGCCGCTGTTTCCGGGTGCAGGTCTGAGCAGCAGATGCACTTCCGCATAGTGGCGCAGCGGCTCGAAATGCCCCACACCCTCCACCGTATCCGTGATGGTCTCTTTGTAGATTATGCTGCCTGTACCGAAGCTGACGTTGAATCCGAAACGTTCGGAAATGATACTTCTGAGCACTTCAAGCTGAATCTCACCCATGACTCTGATCTGTATTTTGCCGTATCTCTCGTTCCAGACAACATTCAGCAGCGGGTCCTCGGCTTCAAGAATTTTCAGTTTTTCAAGTGCGGTGTGAGGACTGATATCATCGGGCAGCTCAAGAGAATATGTAAGCACCGGCGCCAGTACAGGCAGGCCGGAATTTTCCGCTTCTCCCAGACCGTCGCCGGGAGACGTAAAGCTTATACCTGTTACGGCGCACACGCTTCCCGCAGCCGCTTCATCCACCGCAGTAAACTTCTCGCCGGAATAGACCCTTATCTGACTGACTTTTTCGCCGCCGGTATTCTTCTCACTTTGCAGCACATCGCGCACTTTCAGACTGCCGCCTGTTATCTTTAAAAAAGTAAGCCTTCTTCCCTGTTTATCCTCCGAAAGCTTGAATACCTTTCCGGCAAAGCTGCTGCCGTATACCGGCATGACAGTATAATCATCTATAATACGCAGCAGGGTATCCACACCCTTCATTTTTAAAGCGGAACCGAAAAGACACGGAAAGACCTTACGTTCACAGACAGCCTTAACGATATCTTCATGCAGTACGGTGTCATTCTGATAGTAATAATTCAGCAGGTCATCACTGCACTCGGCAATGCTCTCAAAAAAATCGGTGCTATCACTGTCTGTAAAGTCAACACAGCATTCACTGAGCCTTGCCCTTAGCTGAAGCATAAGCTGTGAACGGTCGGCACCCGGCAGATCCATTTTATTTACGAATATGAAACAGGGCACCCTGTACCTTTGCAGCAGTTTCCACAGGGTCAGAGTGTGGCTCTGTACACCGTCGGTGCCGCTTATCACCAGGACGGCATAGTCAAGCACCTGCAGCGTCCTTTCGGTCTCCGCCGAAAAGTCCACATGGCCGGGCGTATCAAGAAGGGAAATCTCGGTATCTCCAATGTTAAGCATTGCCTGCTTAGAGAAAATCGTTATCCCTCTTTCCCTTTCAAGCGCGGCAGTATCAAGAAAGGAATCTCCGTGATCGACACGTCCGAGCTTTCTTATATTTCCGGAGCAATATAGCATTGCCTCGGTCAGAGTAGTCTTTCCCGAATCCACATGTGCAAGAATTCCTATAACAATCTTCTTCATTTTCTTTTCTCCGGAAGAGCTTTGTGTAAAAAAAGCTTTCCCGGATCCTTTCCGTTAAACAGTTTAAAAAAGTGCCTGTATTATAAGCATAGCTGTAACGCCCGGAATGCCAAGAAGCGCAGACGCCGAGAGACTCAGTCTGCTTACCGGCAGACCTACGCCTGTAAGCGGTGCGGTCAGATTGATAAGCGCAAGCGCCGCTATTCCGGGCAGCAGGCTCATTACAGTGCCGCGCAAAGGCCGTTTGTCCTTTGAGATCAGCCTGAGCACCAGTGTTGTGACCAGCCCGGCGGCTATTATGATCCAGAAGATCTGCTCTGTCATTATCCGTCATTGACTTCACCGCCGACGATCAGGCTTTGCCCTCGCTTCCAAATAAATCATGGAGCGTGGACAGATCTTCATCAAATTCATCCATCGTCTGATCGAGGTAGGGCAGGCCCATCGAGGCATACAAAT
>JAFTCS010000061.1 GCA_017454565.1 Clostridia bacterium | reverse complement strand
AGCGCAGGCTCTGCGCCGCGAATTGGGAGCGCAGGCTCTGCGCCGCGAATTGGGAGCGCAGGCTCTGCGCCGCGAATTGGGAGCGCAGGCTCTGCGCTGCGAATCGGGAGCGCAGGCTCTGCGCTGACTTTGTTCTTATTATTCCTCGGTTGTGCCTGATACGGCCTCGTCCTCTGTGGGAACGGCGATGTCGGCTGCTTCCGGTTCTGTTTCTGCTGTTTCAGTGATGACATCCTCAGGTTCGGAAGTAACGTCTGCATCGGTTAGCTCGATCTGAGGCTCTTCGCTGTCAGCAGTCTCAGCGCTGTCAGATTCCGCTGTGCCGAAAGTATCGGCAGTCTCTGTCATATTGGTTACAGAAGCGGCTTCGTCACTGATTTCGGCCATTACGGCAGCGGGAGTCAGGGGTGATCTGACGTTTCCGGCGTTTCCTGCATAAACGGCAGCCGGAGCGGCGGGAACATCATCATCGCTGTCGGCAAATGAGCGGTAGGCAAATATGAATGTGGGCAGGAACAGCACCACAGCTATCTGCGCCATTGTGGAATCATTGAAGGATTCGGAATCAAGATTCAGCATCGAGCGTATTGCTCCCGAGATGAGCTGATCGCCGCAGAAAAATGAGATCACTGTAAGTATCAGCATGATAAGTCCCAGACCGCCGAAAATGATAGAAGCGAGAAGAAACGGTTTTTCCTTGAGCATTGTTTGTACCTCCTTTTGTTGTGTTATCTTTAATAGACTACTGCACCGTATTTTTTTGTGAGCGAAAGAAATTCTTCCTCGGGAATATCGCAGCGCTTGTCAACGATAAGCCTGCCCTGATAGTAGCGCAGCGCCGCTTCAAGCGTTGTGGGGTCGTTTGCGTGTACGCAGAAAGGAAGATAGGACATGTCTGCGTTGGCGGCTATGCTTGCGGCGTCGTCGGTGGAATCAAGGACAATGTAAACGGCGTTTGCCTGGGAATCGTCCATTTCTATGATGTCGTCCGACATGCTGTAGCCGCATTCCAGCGGTTCGGAAAGCTCAATATTTTCAGGCAGGAAGAAGGCTTCCCGGGAAATTGCGGCGGCATAGCTGTCTTTTTCGGCAGTTTCATCAAATGCCGTGCCAAGAGACTTTATAAAACCGAGCTTCGTCTGGTCGGGCTTATCGGAGAGATCGACATATACGGATACACCGTTTTCTGAAAGCTTTTCAAGCTCTTCATTGGTGCAGCCGGAAATATTCACTGCCGCAATAAGCGGTATCTCTGCGTGTGGGAAAGCCCTTTTGATGAGCCTTGCGGTATCCTCCGCACCTGAGGTACATTCTATTCCGAAAGCATCCGCGCCCAGTGACTGCAGGGTAATTAGCGCCGCTATATAATCGGTGTCGCTCTCGGTCTTGCCCTCATCGTCCACACGGATAAGCACGAATACAGGAATATCCGCAGTTTTTGCGGCCATGACGCCGGCGCGCATATCCCAGAGCTTGTCAAATCCGTCAAGAAGTATAAAGGAAGCTCCGGCGTTCTTGAGAACGGTTATTTTTTCAAGGTGATCGAAATAGGCGCTCTCAAAAACGTTTTTGCCGTATTCCTCTTTTATGCGGATGTTTTCATACAGCACACCGCCCACAGGCAGATCTTTTCCGCATGAGGCGGTAATGCGGGTCAGTTCCTCGTTGAAGCTGATGAAAGAATCGTCATAGCCCAGATCCTCAAGACGGGTGTGCATTATACCGCCCGTAGGAGCAAGCAGAGCAGAAGCGCCGCATCCGGCGGCTTCTTTTTTTCTGAGAAGAAGTATTCCGGGGTCGTTAAGAACCGCTTTTTCGCAACAGACGTCATCAGGGTCGTCGCCTGTAAGGTCCTCACATGAACCTGTGCCGTCCGTTATCATAGGAAGCTCGAACGAAAACTCCATTTTTATCTTTTCTCCTAACCAAACTGAATGATAAATAAGTATAAGCCTTTTCCGGCGTATACTTCAGTGTTACATAGAAGTGGGTGCGGTGATCTTGAACATATCAAGTATGTTGGATATCACTGTTCTGACGGCTGCGCACAGGTTCAGACGCGCCTGCATAAGAGCTTCGTTTTCGTTCTTTACGCGGCAGGCATTGTAGAACTTGTGGAAGAGTGTAGCCGTGTCGTAAACATAACGGGTAATTCTTGACGGGTCATAGTCCTTTGCGGCGGCTGTTATCTCATCGGAGAGAGCTGCAAGCTTGTTGATAAGCTCGATCTCTTCGGGCGCTGTCAGCAGGGCAAGCTCCCCGTCGGTGCACTCCCTTGGCTCGATGCCCTCGGATGCGAGTGTTTTGAATATGTTGCAGATACGCGCATGAGCATACTGTACATAATATACAGGATTCTGGGAGGAATTGTCAATAGCCAGATCAAGATCAAATTCAAAGGGGGTGTTTGCTTCCCTGAGGTTGAAGAAGAATCTTGCGGCGTCTATCGGGATCTCGTCCAGCAGAGTGACCAGGGTAATTGCCTTGCCGCTTCTCTTGGAGAGCTTCACTCTTTCTCCGTCCTTTACGAGGAAAACCATCTGCATGAGGACAACGTCGAGCCTTGAAGCGTCTACTCCGAGGGCGGTGAGGGCGGCTTTGAGTCTTGGCACATAGCCGTGGTGGTCAGCGCCGAGCACGTCAATTGCCTTGTCGAAGCCCCTTGTCACTAACTTGTCATAGTGGTAGGCTATATCCGGAACAACGTAGGTGGGAAGTCCGTTGGAGCGTACCAGAACGAAATCCTTGTCTGCGCCGAACTCCGAGGCTTTGAACCAGACTGCGCCGTCCTGCTCGTAAGTGTGTCCTTTTTCGGTGAGCTGCTTTACAACGTTTGCAACGGCTCCGCTGTTGTGAAGTGTGCTCTCTCTGAACCACCGGTCGTATTTTATGCGGTATTTCAGCAGGTCGCGTTCAAGACCCTCTATATTCTGGGGCAGGGCAAAGTCTACAAGAGCCTTTCTTCTCTCTGCGCTGTCTGCTTCAACGTATTTGTCGCCGTTTATTTCTGCAAAGGCTTTCGCATGGTCGGTTATATCCTGTCCGTGATATGCGTCCTCGGGCATTTCAATGCCTTCCTTATAAAGCTGCAGATAGCGTACCTCCAGCGAGGTCGCGAATTTTTCTATCTGATTGCCGGCATCGTTAATGTAGAATTCTCTTGCCACTTCATAGCCGGCGGCTTCAAGCACACTTGAGAGGGTATCACCCAGTGCGCCGCCTCTTGCGTTGCCAACGTGCATCGGGCCTGTGGGGTTAGCCGAAACAAACTCTACCAGCACCCTTTTGCCGCTGCCGTAGTCGCTGCGTCCGTATGACTTGCCCTCTGAGGCTATCTCTCTGAGAACGGAGGTGTAATATGTCCTTGAGAAGAAGAAATTCATAAAACCCGGGCCTGCTATCTCACAGCGCTCAAGTCCTGTGCCGTCAAGGTTCAGCTTCTGCATGATAGTCTCTGCGATCTTCCTTGGCGCGGAACGGAAAGCTCTTGCCGAGACCATGGCAGCGTTTGTGGCAAGGTCGCCGTGGCTGCGGTCGGCAGGAGTTTCGATCGTGAATTCCGGCATAGCCGCATCGGGCAGCAGACCCTCTGACTGAGCGGCCTTTACTGCGTTTATTATCGCCTCTCTGAGGCTGCTTACTGTTTTATTCGCCGTTGACATCTTTGTTTGCCTCCTCGATCTTCAGAAATAGCTCGTTTTTGCTTGCAAGCTCGGACTGTACGTCTATGGAGTAGTGCACCTCAAGCTCGCCGCCCTTGTCGCCAAGATCAATTCTTACGCTTTCCGTATATACTCCCAGGGAGATTATCCCGAAGCTTGTAACGTATTCGCATTTGTGGCGCACGCCCTTTTCAAGTATAAGGTTGTGGCTCTCAGAGCCGCCCTTCATCACGGTAACGGTGCCGTCCTCCGCAACTTTTACCGTTGTGCGGTATTTTTTGTCGGGGTTCTGGGTGTCATATTCTTTATATGTAATATAGCGGTTCCCGTTTTTTGTAACGTAGGAAGCCATAGTTTTAAGCTCTATTTTGTCGGCGTGATCTTCAACTATCTGTTTGCCTGTTACCGACAGAATATAGTTTTCTTCCATTTCCTTCTTTCCTCTCCGTTTGTTTTCGGGATAGTTTCCCTGTTGTCGATCAGTAGACTTTCTCGGAAGTCTAGTGAACAAAAGCATGTTCAAGGTTGATGTGTGATACCTCGTTGCCTACGTTTTTGCCAAGGAATATCTCGGCGGTGCGCCTGAAATCCTCTACCGTATCGCTGACATAGTAGCGGCAGCTTCCGGGCTGCTCACTGCGGTTGAACAGCTTATGCTTTTCAAGGAGCTTTACGGCGTAAAGGGCTGTTTCCTTGCCCGAGTCGATAAGCGTGACCCTGCCCTCAAGATAATTTGAGATCGCCTGTGCAATTATCGGGAAGTGTGTGCAGCCGAGTATCAGGGTGTCGATATTCTGCTCTTTAAGACCTTTCAGGTACCTTTCCACAACCATTTTTACAATGTCATCGTCGGCTGAGATAAAGCTGTTTTCCACCAGAGATACAAAAAGCGGGCAATCCTGCTGGAAAACGGAAAAACTGCTGTCAAGGCGAAGCAGCTCATTCTTGTAGGAGCCGCTGTTCACTGTGGCGGAGGTGCCTATAACGCCGATCCTGCCGCTTTTGGTGGCATGTGCGGCAGCGTATGCCGTGGGAGCCACGACTCCGGTAAAGGGAACGGGCAGCTCGTCTTTAAGGTTTACGGCGACAGAGCTTACTGTGCCGCAGGCTGCTATTATCATTTTGACTCCCCTTGAAAGAAGAAAATCAGCATCCTGCTCGGCGTATCTTATTATTGTGCGCTTGCTGCGGTTGCCGTATGGTACGCGGGCGGTATCGCCGAAATAGATGACGTTTTCGTTGGGAAGCAGCTTTACAAGCTCCTTGACTGCTGTAAGCCCGCCAAGACCCGAATCAAAAATACCTATTGCATTCTCAGTCATCCTTACCGGTCCTTTCAAGTGCGTATTTTATCAGCTCTTCGATGAGCTTTTCACCCTCGATGCCGCTGGCAGCCATAAGCTTTGGGTACATGCTGATGGATGTGAAGCCGGGAAGGGTGTTGATCTCGTTGAGAAGTACACGGCCGTCCTTTGTAACAAAGAAATCGACCCTTGAAAGTCCGGCACAGCCTATTTTTGTATAGGCTTTTATTGCGGTAGCTTTTACCTTCTCCATAAGCTCCTCGCTTATTTTTGCGGGGATGTATAGCTGGGAGCTTGCATTGTTGTACTTTGCGTCGTAATCATAGAATTCGCTGGCGGGCGCTATCTGTCCGGGAACAGATGCAAAGGGCTTCTCGTTGCCCAGTACGGCGCACTCGACCTCGGCGCCATCTATGTTTTCTTCAATTACTATCTTTGTGTCCTCGCGGGAAGCAATCTCTATGGCGCTTATAAGCTCATCCCTGTTGTGCGCCTTGCTGATACCCACCGATGAACCTGCGTTTGCGGGCTTTACAAAGAGCGGATAGCTGCCCAGCTCATTTTCGACACGGGCGACAACTGCGTCAGGGTCATTCTTGAATTCGTGTGAATAGAACCATGTGAACTTTGCCTGGTCTATGCCGAATTTCTCTAACAATGTATTAGTAACAGCCTTGTCCATGCAGGCAGCCGATGCAAGCACACCGCAGCCCACATAGGGGATGCCTGACATTTCAAAAATGCCCTGTATGGTTCCGTCCTCTCCGTTCTTGCCGTGCAGCACAGGGAAGATCACATCTATCTTCAGTATCTCGGTGCGGTCCGGGTGAATTACCACCATGCCGGACAACGAGGGCGCGGGAGCTATAAAGGCGGTCCTGTTGTCGGGATGGTTCTCCCAGCTTCCGTCTGCAATAGCGGCCGTATCGCCGGAGTAGAGCAGCCATCTGCCCTTTTTGGTTATTCCGACGGTGAACACTTCATACTTTTCACGGGGGATAGTGTTTATAACGTATGTTGCGGAGACCCTTGAAACCTCATGCTCAGAGGATTTTCCGCCGAAGATGACTGCGATTCGCTTTTTCTGCATGATATCACTCTCCAAAAGCTGTCTCAAAAAGTTCCTGCCGCAGCAGCCGTTGTGCGCGGCAGACTGTTGGTTTTATGTAAATGCTCTGCCACTCCGGAAAAATAAGCATCCGT
>JAFTCS010000060.1 GCA_017454565.1 Clostridia bacterium | reverse complement strand
ATCACCATCCACAACCTTAAGTTCCAGGGACGCTGGGATTTCAAGGGCATAAAGGATGCGATGGGTATTTCGGACTACTACTTCACACCCGATAAGATGGAGTATTATAAGGATGCCAACCTCTTAAAGGGCGGCATGGTCTATGCCGACAAGATATCGACTGTATCTGACACCTATGCGGTAGAGATAACCACTCCGCATTACGGCGAGGGGCTTGACGCTCTGCTCCGCGCAAGGCGCGGCGATCTTATAGGTATTGTGAACGGTATCTCGTATGATGACTGGAATCCGGCCAAGGACGAGTTTATCGAGAAGAAGTATACCGCAAGAACGCTCAAGGCCGGCAAGGCAAAGAATAAGGCGGCGCTCCAGCGTGAGCTTGGTCTGCCGGAGGATCCGGAGAAGATGCTCATAGGCGTTGTATCGCGTCTTACCGATCAGAAGGGCTTTGACCTCATTGCATATAAGCTTGAAGAGCTTTGCAACGGAGGCTGCCAGATAGCAGTGCTCGGTACAGGCGATGAGCAGTATGAAAATCTGTTCCGCCATTATGCGTGGAAGTATCCGGACAGATTTTCGGCGCAGATAACATATTCGAATGCGATGTCGCATAAGATATATGCCGCGTGCGATGCGTTTTTGATGCCGTCGGCATTCGAGCCGTGCGGTCTTTCGCAGATAATCTCGATGCATTACGGTACGCTCCCGATCGTTCGTGAAACGGGCGGGCTTAAGGACACTGTTATCCCATATAACAAGTACACCGGCGAGGGAACGGGCTTCTCATTTGCAAACTACAACGCCGATGAGATGCTTGACTGCGTATGGCGTGCTATGGATCTTTACTATAACGATAAGGACGCATGGATGACTATGGCAAAGCGCGCTATGGCGGAGGATTATTCCTGGAACGTATCTGCGGAAAAATATATTGATATGTATGTATCAATGACAGGTCTTGAAAGACCAGGTAAGCCGAAGATAAAGAAGGCGGTCAAAAAAGCGGTTAAAAAGGCAGCTGAGAAAAAGACGGAGTTTGCCGAGCGTATCAAGGAGGATTTTGAAAAGTCCGAAGCCGTTATAGATAAGCTTGCAGGCGAGAGAAAATTAGTCGATGTGCCCGATCCGTTCAAGACCGAGTCAAAGCCCACGGCAAAGAAGACAGCGGTAAAAAAATCTACGGCAAAGAAGCCGACCACAAAGAAAACAGCTAAGAAAAAATCTGAATAAAGATTTAAAATATCTCTGCCGTTCGCTTGCGGACAGCAGGAAAAACAGTTAGGAGAGAAGATATTATGACGACAGAGAAGAAGAACACAAAAAAGCTTACCAAGTCACAGGAAGCGCTCAAAAGAGACATAGTAGGAAAGATAAACAGACATTTCGGTAAGGTTCTTGAAGAAGCCACTCCGCAGATGATCTACGGAGCCTGCGCATTGACCGTTCGTGACAGGATCATGGAAAAGTGGGCAAAGTCACACAGAGAGGTAAAGGAGCAGGGTTCAAAGAAGCTTTATTATCTTTCATTTGAGTTTCTTATGGGCAGACTGCTTGCAACAAACATCCTCAACCTGATGCAGACGGATGATTATGAAGCGGTGCTTGAGGACCTCGGCTATACACTGCCGGAGGTCGCGGAGCTTGAAAACGACGCAGGTCTTGGCAACGGCGGTCTGGGCAGACTTGCCGCATGCTTCATCGACTCTCTCACAACGCTTGATCTGCCCGCATACGGCTGTACGCTCAGATATGAGTACGGTCTGTTCAGGCAGAAAATAGTTGACGGTTATCAGACAGAGCTTCCCGATACCTGGCTTGAACACGGCAACGCATGGGAGGTAGCGCGTCCGGAAGAGGCAGTCAAGGTGTCATTCGGCGGCGAAGTGTACAGCTATTGGGAGGACGGCAGAATGAAGGTCGGCTACAACAATGAGCGTACCGTTCTCGCGATGCCTTATGATGTACCGCTTTGCGGATACGACTCAAAGATAGTAAATAAGCTCAGACTTTGGGGCGCACAGTCCGCTACAGAGTTCAATATGGCAGCATTCAGCTCGGGCGATTATTCAAGAGCCATAGAGGAAAAGGAGCTTGCAAGCGTTATTTCAAAGGTGCTCTATCCTGAGGATAACCATACGGAGGGCAAGGAGCTTCGCTTAAAGCAGCAATATTTCCTGGTATCGTCAACGCTTCAGTGGATACTGAAAGAGTTTGAAATGAGAAATGGTGCCAATTGGTCGCACTTGCCGGAGAAGATAGTTATTCATATAAACGACACACACCCGACAATGGCGATACCTGAGATGATGCGTCTTTTGATGGATGAAAAAGGTCTCGGCTGGGACGAGGCATGGGAAATAGTTACTCATGTATTTGCTTACACGAACCACACCGTAATGAGCGAGGCGCTTGAAAAGTGGCCGCAGGATATGTTCAGACGCGTTGTTCCGAGGCTATATCAGATACTTGAGGAAATGAACAGACGTCTCATGGAAAAGGTAGAGGCTTTCTATCCGGGCGACAAGGGCAAGCACGAATGGATGGCTATATTTGCAAACGGTCAGGTTTCAATGGCAAATACCTGTCTTGCAACAGTGTTTGCTGTAAACGGCGTTTCAAAGCTGCACACGGATATACTCAAGGCGGATATATTCAAGGATTACTATATGATGGATAAGGACAGATTCCACGCTATCACAAACGGTATCACATTCAGACGTTGGATAGCGAATTGTAATCCGGAGCTTACAAAGCTTATCGATAACACAATAGGCAAGGGCTGGCTCAAGGAGAGT
>JAFTCS010000006.1 GCA_017454565.1 Clostridia bacterium | reverse complement strand
ATAACATGCTTTTCGATGGTCTGGTATGAATTGTAGACCACGATATATGTAAGCAGTGCGGGCAGCAGCAAAGCCGTAAGCACACCGACAACAATAAGCGAAACGATCATTGACGGGATGGTAGCTATAATGGTATACAGCACGAAAGCCGCAAAAAGCAGTGCAAAAAGCGTTTTAAGGTGGTTCGTGATGCCCTTGCCGATAAGCACCAGTGAGTTGCGGAGTATGTCGGTAAAGCCGATGTCCACCGATGCCGCCATGACCAGCGCCGAAAATTCCATCATAAGGAACACCAGCGAAGTAAGCGACATTATGATAAGGTAGACAAGTACCGGTCCGCCGCCGGATTCGCGGTTTATGGTTATCATCATAAACATGCCGGCAGTGAGCGCGTAGAAAAATATTGAGTTTATTAAGAAGAACAGCCAGTTTTCCTTTATACCTTTGAAGAAATCCTTTACAGGTCGGAAGCTGTTTTCGGAGACAAGCTTCCTGCACACGTTTGTAAGTCCCGCAAAAAACGGAGACATCAGCGGGATGAGCAGAAAGATAACGAACCAGCTCAGCTCACCAAACCTGACGATGAGCAGAGCCATAACGCCTATCAGCACAGCCAGAGGCGCACTGAACAGCAAATTGACAATAATGAGCCGTCCAAAATTAGAGAAGTAACCGCTAAAAAAATCAGAAATGCCGTACTTACGGCCGGTAGAAGCTGACATTAAAACAATCCCTTTCCGGGGAACCCCCGGACCCTTTCCTGAAATAGCTGAATTCTGAGTGCATGTCCTTTGTCAAGGACATGCTAAAAAGCCTAAATGTCAGGGGCAAGCCCCTGAAACCCCAAGGTGTTCCGCTCTCTGCGGAGAGCGTGCAGGGACTCTGTCCCTGCACCCTGCAAGCTTTTGAAAAAGCTTGAGCAAAACTTTTGTGTTGTCGTTTTGGGATATTTCTCTGTGCGCGGTGCGTGACCGCACTGGACTATTTCGCGTTCAAGGTCTACTATGACTCGAACTAAACCGATCGCGGCTGTTATTTCTTTCTGTGCGCGAGGGTAAAGTTTCGCCTTGTTTAGCGATCTCCGCGAACAGGGGAACGGCAGCTTGCCGCTGTGCGCAAGGGTAAAGTTTCGCCTTGTTTAGCAATCTCCGCGAACAGGGGAACGGCAGCTTGCCGCTGTGCGCGAGGGTAAAGTTTCGCCTTGTTTAGCGATCTCCGCGAACAGGGGAACGGCAGCTTGCCGCTGTGCGCGAGGGTAAAGTTTCGCCTTGAACTCAGAGCGGAGCGCAGCGCAGCGAACCCCGCGAACAAGGGTCCAGCGTCACGCTGGCGCAAAAGTCCCCCTGACCTGCGCTTAAAAATCAAATATCCATGAAAAACAGAAAGCGCACAGCACGTCAATTATACTTGCCGCAAGACACAGCAAAGACAGCCTGAGCATTGTAAGAAGGTAGCGCTTCAGCTGCTCCTTAGGGTCGTCACGCACAGGAGACCTGAACAGACCGGCAGTGCTTTTTACAGAGCTGCGCAGTGCACACAAGGCACCCGCAGCAATTACCGCAGAAGATATGAAAGTGCCCGGAAGTATGACCAGCAGATTATACAATACTCCCTTAAAACCGTAGGCGCCGTAAAGGTAGCCCACCGACAGCCCATAGCCGTAGCCCTTGAAAAACGGCAGCGCAACAGCTATGAATCCGCCCCACAAAGACAGCCCGAGCAGCAGTATGACAAGCATGAAAACGGCAGCCGATGCAAAGCTTGACACAAAAGCCGATGCAGGTCCCTGACTGCACCTCAGCTCAAAATTCGTCTGGAGAATAAAGTCCAGTCTGTTGAGCATATCCAGTCCGGCTGTACGCGAGCTGAGAGCGCCCCAGACTATCCCGCCGCACAGCACAAAGCAGAACAGCACAAAAGCGCCGTTTCTCCTTATTTCCTCACGGCTCTTCCCCACCAATCTTCTGACAGGCTCAGCCGCTATCATCCCGACCTTTTTCAATAGCTTCACTCCTTTTTAAAGAGTTTATGAAGCGGTCGGTCAGATTATTCTGCGGCGCCGTAGTATCTCTGGGCAAAGCGTACACTGTCCATTGCGTCTGCGCCGTAATAATCGGCACCTATCATATCGGCATACTCCTGATTAAGCACAGCGCCGCCGACCATAGCGGTAAAATCCGGGTCGTGCTTTTTCAGAAGCTCTATCGTTTCGGCCATAGCGGGCACCGTAGTGGTCATCAGTGCGCTCAGACCGACTAATTTACAGTTGTTTTCAAGTGCGCAGGCAAGCACTCGCTCCGGCGGTACGTCTCTGCCAAGATCATAAACCGTGAAGCCGTAACTCTCCATCAGCACCTTTACAATATTCTTTCCTATATCGTGGATATCGCCCTTGACGGTCGCTAAAACGATAGCCTTGCTTTTGTCGGTCTTGTCGGCGGGAATACGCTTTTTGACCTCCTCGAAAGCGGCAGAAGCGGCTTCGGCACTCATAAGAAGCTGCGGCAGATAAGCCTTTTTCTTCTCGAATGCCTCGCCTATTTCGTTCAGCGCGGGAACAATGTGCAGATTTATAACATCAAGGGGCTGCGTGTCGTTAAGCAGAGACGCAGCGCAGCTCACCGCCTGATCTTTAAGCCCCTTTACAATTGACGAATGCAGACTGACATTATCGGCGGCAGGCTTCTTTTCAGGCTCGGCGCCTTCGGCTGACGCGTAGGCAATGTAGTCTGTGCAGCCCTTGTCCAGTCCGTGAAGAGCGCGGTAAGTATAATAGGTGTTCATCATGACCTCGGAAAAAGGGTTCATAATGGCACAGTTCAGACCGCACTGCAGGGCGTTTGCATAGAAAGTGGCGGTTATAAGCTCCCTTTTAGGCAGACCGAAGGAAATATTCGATATGCCAAGGCTGGTTTTTATTCCAAGCTCTCCCAGCCTGCGCACCGCTTCGAGTGTTATAGCGGCGCTCTCCGGATTTGACGAGATCGTAAGAGCAAGAGGGTCAACTACGATGTCCTTCTTTTTTATGCCGTATTCTGATGCGCGCTCAATGATACGCTGTGCAACACGGACACGGTCGGCGGCATTATCGGGAATACCGCTTTCATCTATGGTCAGGGCGATGAGCACACCGCCGTACTTCTGCACAACGGGCAGCACCGCGTTCATGCTGTCCTCGGTGCCGTTTACGGAATTGACGAAAGCCTTGCCGTTGTACATGCGCAGCGATGCCTCGAGAGTCTCCGCCTTGGTGGAGTCTATCTGCAGCGGCAGGTCGCTGACCGACTGGATAGCCGACACGCATCTGAGCATCATGGCAGTCTCGTCTATCTCGGGAAGACCTACATTTACGTCCAGCACATGGGCGCCGGTCTCTGACTGCCGGATAGCTTCATTCAATATATAATTAAGGTCGCCGGAACGAAGTGCGGCCTTGAGCTTTGATTTGCCTGTGGGGTTGATCCTCTCGCCGATGAGCACCGGGTCTTTTCCGATGACAACGCCATGAGTATAGGACGACACCACGGTTATATCCTTTTCCTCCGGATATGCGTAGGGCAGGTTTCTTGTCTTTGCTATGGTTTTGGCTATGAATTCCGGCGTAGTACCGCAGCAGCCGCCTAAAATGCAGGCTCCGCTTTCGGCAAGACTCACCATGTAATCCGAAAATTCATCAGCGTCAATATTAAAAACCGTCCTGCCGTCCCTTACCTCAGGCAGACCGGCGTTAGGGTTGACAATGACCGGAGTAGAGGAATACTCCCTGAACTGACCGATTATTTCAAGCATCTTATCCGGACCGAGGGAACAGTTCATACCCAGAGCATCCACGCGCAGACCCTCAAGCATGGCTATCATCGCCAGCGGATCGGCGCCTGTCATAAGCTTGCCGGAAGCATCGTATACGTTTGTGACGAATACCGGCAAGTCACAGTTTTCCTTTGCCGCTAAAACTGCCGCCTTTGTTTCAAGACTGTCGTTCATTGTCTCGATCAGCACCAGATCTGCTCCGCAGCCGGCAGCAGCTTTGATGTTATCCGCGAATATGGACACAGCTTCATCAAAGGACAGGTCGCCCAACGGTTCAAGAAGTCTGCCGGTAGGCCCTACGTCATAAGCAACATAAGCCTCTTCCCTGCCCTGAGCGGCTTTTTTGGCACATCCGATACCGGCAGCGATCAGTTCTCGGTAGTTCGCGAACTTGCAGCGGTTTACTCCGAAGGTATTTGTCTTTATTATGTTGCAGCCGGCGTCAAAATACGCATTGTGCAGTGAGATTATCTTTCCGGGCTGCTCTAAGTTCCACAGCTCCGGCGATCTTCCCGGCGGAAGCCCCATGCTTTGCAGCACTGTGCCGGTACCGCCGTCGAAGTACAGACGTTTTTCTTTTATAAGCTCGGTTATCTTTTTCATGTTCTGCCCTCTTGTTTCTTTATGCCCATAATGGCTGTTATGGATTTAACGGGAGTCATCAGAAAGGCGCTGTTCAGGGTAATTCCCAGAGTTTCGCGGGCGCTGAGCCGTGAAAGCAGCGGTTCCTGAAAGGTTATGTCAAGGTCGCCGTAGCCCGGACTGAAACGGGGTACACATCCGGTATTTTCCCGGATAATACGGCAGGCGTAGTCGCAAAAGCTCTCAATCGCCGCAGACGACAGGGCATCCGTAATAAAATGTTCAGCCTGGGAGGTTATGTTAAGGCGCGCAAGCAGCCTGTCAACAGCGATCCCGGTTGTGAATGCCATGACGAAGGCTTCGCTGCACCCTGTCAGATTTCTGTAAAGGTCGCGGCTGGGAATTTTCATAAAACCGAAGTCGCATATATACTCATTAAGTTCAACCGATGTACGGATGTATGCGCATTTGTAACGAACGGCGCTGTTGAAAGCCGCAGTGCATGACTCCGGCAGGACAATTTGACTGTTTCTGTCGCAGCGCAGGCGCTGAGCAAGCTCATTCCTGTTTATCTCAAAATCATCGGGAGAAGCGGTTATAATTTTAATATCGGAATATGTCATAATTATTTTCAATACCTGTAAATTTATATTTTTGTAGATTCTTTCCTGCGGCAAGCTGCCGCCCCCCTGTTCGCGGGTGTCGCTTCACTGCGTTTCGCTCTAAGTACGAACCGAAACTTAGCTGCTCGCGCACGGGAATTCTTCCAAAAACGACAACACAAAAGTTTCGCCCGCCTTTTCAAAGGCGGCAGGGTCAAGGGGCAGAGCCCCTTGTGGGAGGTTTGGAGGGCAACGCCCTCCAATATTCAGACTTTTCCGCCTGTCCTTGATAAAGGACAGGCTATAAAAATTTAATACTTTAATCTAAGCAGCTTTACTCATTTAGTATATCACAAAGAATAGAGTATTGCAACAAAAGTACAGGCTCCGCATGAAATATTCCATACGGAGCCTGTACCGGAGTATAATTATGAAAGGTCGTCAGCTAAATCAGATTACTTTACAGTGAGTGTAAAGAACTTTGCTGCAACTGTGCCTGTGCTGTCCTTGACTCTGACCCTTACATTGTAGGTGGTCTTTGTTGAGGGTTTGATCGTAACAGACTTGTTGGTGCTGTAATCCTGCACTACGGAATAAGTATCCGAGCTGGACTTCTTGTAAGATACATGATACTTATAGGGTGAAGTACCGCCAGTTGCCGCGCCTGTAACTGTCACGCTTTTGCCCAGTGCGACAGATGTTGCTGAGATAGTTGAAGAGTTTGCAAGAGCCGCTGTAGATGCCGCAGTTGCCTTTACGGTAAATGTCTTGGCAACGATAGAACCTGCGCTGTCCTTGACCTTTATCTTAACATCGTAGGTTGCTGCTGCGGCGGGCTTGAAGTACATTGTAGCTGTTGTGCTGTAGCCGCGGAACTCGGAGAAGTTTGTGGCTGTTGACTTCTTGTAGTAGCCTGCAAACTGATAGGGCTTTGTGCCGCCGGTAGCTGCACAGGTGATCTTGACGCTGCTGCCTGCCGTAACAGAAGTGGATGCAATTTTTGAAGTGTTGGCAAGCGGTGCGGGTGTAACCTTTATTGTCAGATCCTTTGTTGATACTGTGCCCTTGGAATCCTTGACCTTTGTGCGGATAGTGTAGGTACCTGCTGTTACAGGCTTGAAGTACATTGTAGCTGTTGTGCTGTAGCTTCTGAGAGTCTTGTAATCTGTTGCAGATGAAAGCTTGTAGTATGCTGCATACTGATAGGGTGATGTGCCGCCCGTAGCTGCACCTGTGATCTTGAGGCTGCTGCCTGCCTGTACGCTGGCTGCTGCTGCCTTGGTCGTATTTGTGAGCGCTCCTGCCTTTACTGTGAGAGTGAAGGTTTTGGAAACAACTGTGCCTGCGCTGTCTCTTACCTTAACCAATACTGTGTAGGTGCCTGCCTTTGCGGGCTTGACAGTCATGGTCTTTGTGGTGCTGTAGCTTCTTGCAAGTGTGTAGGAGCTTGCGGATGAAAGCTTGTAGTATGCTGCATACTCATAGGGAGATGTGCCGCCTGTAGCTGCACCTGTTACGGTCACGCCCTTGGTTGTAGTGGTAGAAGCAGCTGAGAGCGTGGACTTGTTGGTAAGAACGGAGGGTGTTACCTTTACGGTAAAGGTCTTGGCTGCTGTTTTGCCTGCGGAATCCTTTACAACAACTTTGAGGTTGTAGCTTGTCTCTGCTTTTGGGGTGAACTTGACTGTTCTTGTGGTGGAGTAGTCCTGAAGAACCGTGTAGGTGGATGCGCTGGCTTTCTTTGCGGATACCTGATACTTATAGGGTGATGTACCGCCCGTAGCCGTACCTGTTACAGTCACGCTTGAACCGAGTGTAATTGATGTAGCGGATACTGTTGACTTGTTTGTGAGAGTTGTCGGTGTAGGATCAGAGCTTGCGGTAACTTTGTATTCCTTTCTTGCTACAGAACCGTCTGCATCCTTGACCTTTATAAGAACATTGTAGGTGGTTGCTGCTGCCGGTGTGAATGTTGCCGTCTTTGAGGTGCTGTAATTCTTGATCGTAGTGTAGGAAGAAGAAGAACTCTTCTTATAGTAATATGCAAACTGGTAAGGTGTTGTGCCGCCTGATGCAGCACCTGTGATGGTAACTGTGTCGCCCACATTTACGGCTGTAGCGGAAACTGTAGACTTATTTGTAAGCTCGGTAACAACTATATCTTCTTTTTCGACTTTTACGGAAGCGGTAGCTGTCTTGCCGTTGGATGATGTTGCCGTAATTGTTACGGTACCTTCTGACTTACCTGTTACAACGCCGTTGGAAACTGTTGCTACGGAAGCGTTGCTTGTTGACCATGTGATGGAAGGATCAGTTGCATTTGCAGGAGTAACTGTTGCCGAGAGAGCAACCGTTTCGCCTACCTTTATAGTAGCCGAGGTCTTGTTGAGTGAAACTGCGGTAACGTCGACGTTTTCTTCCTTCTCAACGATCCTCTGCATACCTGCGGTGGTGTAGTAGCCTCTGTTCTCGAAATCAAAGCCGGGCATCTGTGAACCGGGAGCCTGATTGCCGCCGTCATTGAAGATGACCTTTACGTTGCTTGCTGTGGGCTTGAACTCATAGTAGTAAACATTGTTGCCGTCAGCCTTCATAGCTGTGCCGGGCCATGCAGCGCCGATAGTGGTGTCTGTATTGCCGTCGTAGATATATACGTTGATGCCTGAATTCCATGAAGCGGGTTTCTCGAAGTATACGCCGTTTTCAATGTATGTCAGCTTCGGACCCTCGACCTTTACAGTCGCGGTGCTCTTGAGTCCGTTGGATGTGGTTGCTGTGATAGTAGCCGTACCTGCGCCTACTGCCGTTACTGTGCCGCTGCTTACGGTAGCTACAGACTCATTGCTGGAACTCCATGTAACGGTCTTGTCAGTCGCATTTGAAGGAGTAACTGTTGCTGTAAGTGTGCCCGTCTTGCCTGCCGCAAGCGAAAGTGTTGAGGGAGAGATCGAAACGCCGGTGGGCTTTACAATGTTGGTGTTTTCCTTGACTGTAACAGTCACGGTCGCTTTGAGGGAATCGGTAACTTTTGCTGTAATTGTAGCAGTACCCTTGCCTACGCCCTTGATAACGCCGCCTGATACTGTTGCAACGGAAGGATCACTTGTAGACCATGATACTGTTGCTGCTGCATCCTTAGGAGTAACGGTAGCAGTAACTTTAACTGATTCTTCCTCAAGAACTGTTACGGATGTCTTGTCAAGTGTAATGTCTGTGGGCTTTACAGTGCTTACGGACTCGTGGTTGATGATAACGGGAGAACCGCCGTCGCCCATGAATGAGCCGTTAGGAACAACACGTCCGGGAGCAGGAGTCTTTGCTGTGCTGAGAACATAAACTCTGAGGTTGCCCTGACCGGAGCAGTTGGCTGTAAGTGTGCCGCCTGTTACGTTCTGTGTATCGCCTGTTACAGCGTCTACATAAGTACCGTTCGGAATGCCTGAGAAAGTTGCAGAACCGGAAATAGTTACACAGCAGAAGCTGTCAACGTTTGAGTCTGTATATCTTCTCTTGAATGCCATACCGTTGCCGCTGATACCCTCTGTTGAATACTGACCCTTACGGAGTGCAGGGATAGCCTGACGGAGACGGTTAAGACGGATAAGATGCTGTGAAAGAGGAGATTCAAGGGTCGTCTTTACAGTACCGTCGGCAGCATCGAATACGCCGGGAGCTGTAGTTGTAAGTGTACCCTCGATATTGTCACCGAAGTATGCACGTCCTGTCTCGCTGAGAGGAGCATTAGGACCAACGTCTATGGGCTTTCCGTGCTGGAAGCGGATCTCTGTTCCGTAGTATATACAGGGGATGCCGCGGAATGTAAAGATAAGTGAAAGGTCCTCTGCCCATGTCTCTTCACTGAATTCGGGGATGATCGTCTGGCAGT
Organism: Clostridia bacterium; assembly: GCA_017454565.1. GTDB lineage: Bacteria > Bacillota > Clostridia > Oscillospirales > Acutalibacteraceae > UBA1213. The sequence continues at coordinate 21,377 of JAFTCS010000006.1, read as the reverse complement.
TGTTGGGAGAATAGTCGTGGGAGTTTACGTAGGTAACGCTCCATGTGGAGTCGTTGAAATACGGGTCCTCAGCCTGAGCCATTCCGAATGCCTGACCTGCCGAGTCGAACTGCCAGTGCATCTGGAAGTCGATGGAATCAAGACCGGAACGCTGTGAATAGTCAGGTGTATGGTAGTCATTGCCGTTAAGGAATGCGTTTGTGCTGGTAGGCTGGTTGCTTGTACTGCTGTGAGCGTTGTAATGCTCTTCTGTAAGAGCGATGTTCGTATCAGGATCGGTTGTCCATTTGCTCAGCCAACTGTCATCGTCTGCCCATGTATAGAAGCAGGTGGAGATCGGAGGCTGGTCACGGTACCATGTGCTTTCACCCTTGGTACAAACCTCACCGAACATATAGAAGTTATCATATCCTGATCCGCTGTGTACCTTCTTATATTCTTCCTGAAGAGCAGGAACGATAGTCTTGTTGAGTGTGAGACGTGAAAGGTGCTTTACGGTATCAACACGGAAAGCGTCAACGCCCATATCGACGAACTTTTTGTAGCAGTCGATCAGATAGTTATAAACCGTCGGGTTTTCTGTGTTCAGGTCGAAGCAGTCGCTGTGAAGGGTCGTGATCTGAACATTGTAGTTATCCCAGTCACCGCCGCCCGCATAACCGAAATGATGGTAAATCTGATCGGGATCCATGCTTTTGCCGGCAGGCATAGGCATATCGCTTCGGCCGTTAGGAGACCATACATCTATCTCGATGGGGCAGAGGTTCTTTTCGCCCCAGTTGCAGGTGTGGTTGAAAACTACGTCCTGAATGACCTTCATGCCCTTTGCATGGCAGGCGTCGATAAGATCCTGATATGTAATACCGTTGGATTCATAACGGGTATCAACTGCGGTGAAATCGTATGCATGATAACCATGGTAGTCATAGCTTGATCTGTTCTGTACAACAGGTGTGATCCAGATAGCCGTAAAGCCGAGTGCCTTGATATAGTCAAGCTTGTCGATAAGACCCTTGAAGTCGCCTCTCCAAGCCGGATCGCTGTCGGGGTTCTTTGCTTTGGTATCATCTACACAATGCTCGTTGTTGCTTGGGTCGCCGTCATAGAATCTTGTTGTGATGAGGAAGTAGATGGATTCGTCACGGAAGTCAGAACGGGAGCTTGCATAGAGCACACCTCTTGCATCGTTGCTCAGATCGACACCGGATGACGCAGCGTTTACAGTCCGGGAAGTAATCACCGGAAGAGAAGCTGCACATGATAGTGCAGTCAGGGCTGCGAGCGACCAGGAAGCTGCCTTTTTAAGGGATCGCTTGAATTTTTGTGAGAATACGCTCATGGTCATTCATTCCTTTCTTTGATTTGGTTGGTCAGATAAAACGTAGATCCCGTCTCACCTGAATTGTTGGTTCGTCAGTGCTGAAATGCCGTATTTACCTGTTTAAATTGTATTACAACACAGCAATTTTGTAAAGCTGTCAATTTGTTCATAAAAATATAACAATTTATTAAAGAATATTAACAATTAGTGATAATTCACATAACATCTTGGTATTCATTTGTTGCATATCACGAAGTTTTTTGCATGTTTTAGCCTTGTTGCACAACTTTTAAATGAAAACTTCATCACATAAAATCGGGTATTTCATTGCAAATTAAAACCCGGCAGTCCGTCTGAACTGCCGGGTCTATTGGTCTGTATTATTGTGCTTTATTCGCTGACGGTCTCCTGAGCGGATTCCGGGGAATCAATTTTAATTCCCACGCCGTTTACCTCTACCCCCTCTTCGGCTCTTATCAGCACATACCTGGTGCCCTCAATAACACGGGTCTCAAGGAGGTAGCTCTTCTCCGGACTGACCTTGATGGTAACATCCGGGGTTTTCACCTCAAACTGCTTTGGGTCTATTACATTCAGGGGACTGATCTCCGCCTTTTCGCCAAAAGCAGCGTCAAATTTTTCATCAAAGGAAGCTATGTTCTCATCAGAAGCTCCGCAGTCCTCAAGTACACGCTTCACGTCCTTTTTGCCTAAGAGAAGCGGCTCTTCCTGTTTTGTGGTCTTATGCTCGTCTATCATGTCGCTGATATGCTCGTGAACGGACTGAACAAATTCGTAGCTGCAATCATCAGCGGCAGTCTCGGCAATAAGGGTGCGGAAGTTTTCCTTCTGCTCCTGAGCCGGCATGGGATATTCAGTGCAGAACAGAGCCTCGGCAGCAGCCTTGTAGTCGTCTCCGGGGCTTTTAGTGTAGAAAAGAGCGTTGTAGATGTTCGTGCTGCGGTCGTCAAATGCCGGGAACATGAAGCCGATCTCAGGTGCGGAGATAGCCATATCGGCGCCAACATTGTGGAACTCCTGATCCGCTGTGCTGAAGCCCAGACCCGAACGCGTAAGCTTTACCGGACACACGCTGCAAAGAATGTATCTGAAAACCTCATCGGAATCATCGGGCATTTCCTCATCATTTTTTGACTTGTTTGGTACGTCGTACTTGTCGCAGCCGACGAAGATCATAAACGTATCGGCTGTCGGGAATGAGTCGATTATCTTCTGATACAGAGTGTGAAGAGCCTCCTCATCCTCAAGCTCGCTGTCGCGCAGGCGCATGAGAAGCTTATGCTCCTCACTGTCTGCGACCTGCTCAGTGGTGAAGCAGATATCCATCAGGTTCCTGCCGGGACGTCCGGAGAGAGTTTTCTTGAGTATCTTGAAAAGGGTTTCATTCTCTTCAAGCGAAAGCAGACCGACAGTCTGAGAAAACTCGGTCATTATCTCCTTTTTGGTGCTGACATAGCAGCCCTTTAGAACGGTCATGTTATTTTTGTCGTACTTTATTCTTTTTCTGATCTCAGCGATCTCATTTTCTGTCATGTTGATACCTCTTTCATAATTAATTGCGTCAGCCGCGCCTGATAATTATATCAGAAAAGCAGTCAATTTTCAAGAGCTGTATTTTACCGATATGAGAGTAATCTTGTACAGCCGTTTTATGGAAAACCATTTTCAAAAGGACTCATTGTTCAGGCAACAAGTGTATTGCAAAGCACCTGAAAAAATGTTATGATTATTTCCGGAAAATCTATTCCGGAGGGATGAACAAAATGAAACTGGCAGTAACTGTGGATCCGGCTGACAACAGCGTTTTCAGGGTTTTTGAGGACACAAGAGTAATAACGATATATAATGTTGACAACTTCGAGATAACCGAATCGGAGATGGTCGGCACTATGGACGAAAACGTAAACGATATCATCAGCGTGGTTATGATGATGGAAGCCGAATGTATACTCTGCGGCGACATAACTGAGGAATCACGCAGCAGGCTCGATGATGAGGGCATACTGTATTACAGCGGTTTTTACGGCAACGCAGACGAAGCTGTGCACGACTTTATAAACGGCTATATTGTTTTCGGACCGGACGAATAAATTTTTAAGGAGCTGCTCAAAATGAAACTGAAAACTATTCTGATAATTGCCGCTATCGTCTTAGGAACGCTCTTCACTCTTCAGTATAGCAGGCTGCGCCCTGACGTTTTTCAGCCGCAGCGGCTACGCTGAGACCGAAGCTGTGGTACAGAAAATCGAACGGGTCTACAGTCACACCAATTCAAAAGGCCACAAGGAATACACCACTAAAACATACATATATTACAATGTCAACGGTCTGAACTACGAAATGCGGCCTCTGGGATACTACGAAAACAGCTTTTACGTCGGCAAACGGATAAAGATATATTACAATATCAACAATCCGGCAGACATAAAGGCCGACACCACCGCTTTCGGAATCTTCTTCCTGATTGCAGCAGCCGGCGCATTTATAGCAGTGGTGGTCATCTTTATAAAGGGTGATGCTCTTGATAAGATAAAAGACAACAAATCACAAAAGCGGCCTAATAATTCCATTAACAATATACAATTAAACAGCGTTTTTCTCTCAGGCGCCGGTATAAATGATTCACATACCGGCACTTTTATTATATAAAAGTGAAGCAGCCTGCCTGATTTCATACGATATTCTATGCCCTGCACTGACATAAAACAAATTATTATACGCCTTTGTTAAAGTTATTTTTCGTTGATATTCACAAATTTTTTGCGGTATTTTTGTTTATTTGTGCAGTATTTTTTCACTTCTTTGATACACCGTACAATATGCTCAGAATACTAATTGCCTGTTCATCATATTTTTTACCATTATTACATAAAAGAATTATATTTTCGGTTATGCTTGACTAATAATGCTGTAATCTGATATAATTTGAGCATAAAAAAGAAAAGGGGGATCAGCCTTGAAAAACGATAAGAACAAAGACAAGACTACCGAGGACTATCTTGAGGCTATGCTTATTCTCAAGGAGAAAAACGGATATGTCCGTTCAATAGATGTAGCTTCCCAGCTAAACGTAACAAAACCCAGCGTGACCTACACCACCAAACGTCTGAGAGAGCGTGGACTTATCACCATGGATCGCGATAATCTGATCCAGATAACCGATGAGGGGCTGAAGATTGCCAGCAAGACCTACAAACGTCATGTGACTTTAAAGAATTTCTTTATGATGCTCGGAGTTTCTGAAGAGGCTGCCGAAGATGACGCCTGCAAGGTCGAGCACGACCTGAGTGAAGAGACCTTTGATGCTTTTTGCGCCCACGTTAAAAAGTATTCTCCCTCAGATACCGAGTAATAATAAACAGCATAATATCAGAATGCCGCCGGCTCTGGCGGCATTTTTTTGCAAAAAAAACGGAAGCAGCCTGATACTCTGCTTCCGTTTTATACTATGATTCAATTAAACTATAGTAAACGACATTATTATTTATACTTTGATAAATCATCAGCTGATTGTGGGGGCTTTCCGGTCGCCCCCACACCCCTTCGGATATCACCAGTTTTTGACAATTTTCGGCAGTTCGCACAAAGTCGCCCCCACACCCCTTCGGATATCACTCTAAGTAAGAATATTTTTGTCGTCTACTATATAATTTTTCGTCCTGAACTCAGAGTGAAGCGGTCTCGCTGCCGAAAAAAGGGGATCGGCACCGGCGGCGCAGCTAAGAATGCCATCCGGGCATTATGGTTTGGAGTGCTTGCTGTCTCTGCCGGCTGCTCGCCGGTGGGAATGTGCGTACTAACCAATACAAGGGGGCGGTCTCGCCTGTCGGGTGCGTGACTACACTGGACGATCATGTTTCGGAAACACTCTTTGCATCGTTGCCTTATCCATTCCCAAAACGAAATCGACAGCGGAGGCACTCCGCTCGGCGCTTCTCAGCCTACGGCTGAGAGGTCTCCACCGGAGACCCGCACCCCCGCGAATTGGGAGCGCAGGCTCTGCGCTGAAAAGGCGGGCGAAACTTTTCTGTTGTCGCTTTTGAAAGAATTTCTGTGCTCGCTGGCGCGAACAGGGGAGGTTAAGATTTGGCTCTTGATGCGATGATATCCGCCATCTCGCCTACGTTCTTCATGGAGGATACTTCACCCATCTTGAACTTCATCTTGAATTCGCGCTCTACCGCGTTTATCAGAGTGATGTGCTCCAGGCTGTCCCAGTCGTCAATGTCATCTGCGGTGGTCTTGGGGTTTACCTTGATGCTGTCGTCATCAAAAACATCCTGAAAAACCTTATTGAGTCTTGCGTAAATTGTCTTTGTATCCATGTTCCTTGCTCCTTTTACAGAATTATTTTTTTCTTTGTTAAAACATGCGGCACAGAGTCCCGGAAATTTGTCCGGGAACGCACCGATGCTCAACAGTATAATTCTACCCTAAAGGCAAACTATTATATTTCTATATGAGAATTATGCAAAAGAAATGCCGGACAGCCCTTTTCAGGGTACAGGCTTTATTATCTGACCGCGGAATTATCCTCTACGGTGATAACATGGTTCCTGTTCTCATAAGAATCAACGTCAAGCTCCCATACGGTATTGCCGCTTTCATCCTCGCTCACCTTTGTAAAGCCAAAGAAACCGTAAAGCTCGCGCACCATGTTGTTCTTCGCCGTAGGATAGTAGAAGCCTTTGACAGTCTTTATGCCCTGTTCACGGCAGCGTTCAACAAGGCGGTCAAGCATGGCAAGCTCCATGTCTCTTTTCAGCACACGGCAGCTCATGAGCCACAGCTCCATATTCAGTGTGTCGCCGTCCTTTTTGCCTATCACAACAGATACAACTCCGTTATCTCCGAACTTGTCTGTCAGCTTGCCATAGAGTCTGATGTACTCCGGACTGCTGCTGACCTCTTCCATCTCGGTAGCGGTATAGCGCTTTGTAGTCACGTTGAACTGGTTGCTCTTGTTGGTGAGCTGGGTTATGCGCTGCAGGTAAACCGGAATAAAATCGTCTATCACGGCTTTCATGTCCAGGCTGAGAAGATATTCCTTATAGTCTGCAAATGTTGCCTGCTGAGCCGCCCTCTGAGCATTTGCCTTGTACATCTCGTTGCGCTTGAGGTCATCCTCGCTGAAATTTGTGACCTCGAAATAGCCGTTTCTGTCGATGGTCATAATATAATTTTCAACGCTGTCCATTACGGGCGCTCTGACACCTGCCACCTGTGCGCTGACAATAGCTCTCTCGGCAGGATTATCGTCCACAAACACAATGGAATCCGGCAGGATGTTCAGCTCATTTGCGATCTCCACAATGTTCCTGTCCTTGTTCTCCCAGTTGGCCTTTATGATAATGAAATCCTCCGGTCTGAGCGCGCCCTCTGGATGATTCAGTCCGGCGATGGCATTTTCATGGTCGTTCTTGGAGCAAACGGTGAGGATAATTCCCAGCTCCTTGAGAGATCTGATGTAGCTTTGGAACTCGTAATAGGTCTGTGAAACGCCCGTCTCCTGCCCTATCTGGATACCGTCAACACCGTCGTCTCCCACAACGCCGCCCCAGAGGGTGTTGTCAAGGTCGAGAGCGAGAGCCTTTTTGTTTTTTCCGAAAACAGACTTGATTATATTTGAAAGGTTGAATGAAAACTCCGGGACAGCGTCTATGCACATGGCGTACTTATACATATTCCAGTATGACGGGTCGCTCCATTTGCTCAGACCGAAGCATGCGGAAATGTAGTTTATATCGTTGATGTAAAAGCCCTCATGGTTTTCGGCATACTCGTAGAATTTTGCGTTAAGGCGTGTCAGATAGTTTTCCCGTCCGCGGTAGTCGCTGCAGTCCTTGTTGCCCATCAGGCGATAGAAAGGCATTTCAAAGTTGTTCTGGATGATCGGGCAGTGGTAGGTTTCGGATATCTTCATCCACATCTGCTCAAATTTGGAGTATTCAGTGTCAAGAAGCTGCTGCACCTGTTCACGGGTATCTGAGGTATGCGGATAGTTGATGATGTTCCTGTTGGTCGTGTGGATGAACACGATATCCGGAGCAAAACCGAGCAGCTCTTCACTGGGGAACATGGCGTCCTGCCAGTACTGAGCGTACTCCGACTGATAGAACTCAGCCTCGATTCCCTGATCCAGAAGGAAGAGGTCAAGGTAGACAACAATGTCATTTGTAGTAGAGCCGCCGAAGACAGCTATTTTTTTCTTGATACGCTTGCTGCCGTCAGCTAAAAGTGCCTTTCTCAGTGACTTTCTTTTTTTCATAATGTATTCACTGTCAAACGGATATTCCAGTTCTTTCATAAAACACTTTCCTTTCAAAAAATATATTTGTACGTAAAACAGACAGATCTCAGAGCCTGTTTAGTATCTGAAATGTACGGATTTTTGAGCATTTTTTCTCGATAACAAGGAAAAAGGACGCAGGCATACTGACGTATGGCAAGTTCTTTTGACGCAGTTAGCGAAAAAAATTGCCAAAAAGCCGCACGTTGCTAAGATGCTAAACAGGCTCTCATTATAGCACAACAAGCTGCACAGCAAATTGGTGCTGACAGCTTGCTTTTTGAGTATTACTCCTCGCCCTTGTCGTAGTTGTCAACAATAGTCTGACCCTTTGCCTGGGTAAGAAGGTCGGGAAGATTATAAGAGTTGTTGCCGAACGCGGAATACGTCACCATCGCAAAGAGAACGTCCGTAATGCCCATCTGGTCGATGAAATCTACAAGATTCGGCTGGAAATATCTCATGTCGGCAATGTATATTTCCTCAAAGGAATTCATCAGATAACCGGGCACAGCGTTGCCGTAGCTGTCCTTAATGAGTATCAGCTTTCTGCCGTTCTTTATGTTGGTGCGGATCTTTACGATCTGTTCGTCACCGCCGAAGAACGTAAGATAAGCGTTGCTCTGGGGGTCGCCCACCTGCTTGAAGTATGAGCCGGTATAGTCGTAACTAAAATCGGTATCATAAAAATCAGTCTTGCACTCACTGTAATTATCGGGAATATAATAGGTGAAGTCCTCAGGGTCGTTCTTGATGTTTATATCTCCGCCGGAGAAAGCATACATGGTACCCACAAAGCCTTCTATTGTCTGGGGCGTGAACGTGCTGAGGGGCTTGAAGTCGACCCCTGCAGCTTTAGCAAACTCCTGAGCCGCATAGTAGGCGCCCAGAGGCATCCAGTGATGGTCGGTGCGGCAGTATATGTTTTCCTCGGTATGACCTGCAAGGACTGTATCAACGTCCACAGCCGTAATACCGTCGGAAAGACGTGAAGAAAGGTCATCAATGTATTCTTTCTGGTTTGCCGTGTAGGAATCGTAGTTTGCGGGTGTGTAATATTCGCAGGGCAGCGGGATTATCATTGAGTAGATCCTGATCTTGCTGTCAAGCGTACTGCGAAGATCGTTGAGCGCGTCAACGTAGGCATTGCCGGAACCGCCGCCGAAAAGCTCAAGCCCGCGGTAATGGCCGTCCTGATTTACAACAATTACACCGTTTTCGACAGTATACTCGGCGTCAAGCTCACGGTAGTTCTTCTGGGTCTTGCTCTCGGAGCTTTCCTGAGCCGAACTCTCGTCCTTTGATGACTCGCCGGGCTGCTTTGAGACTTCCGAAGTCTGACTGCTGACCTGAGAGACATTGCCGGTTTCAGAGGGCTTCTTTGTCTTTTTCGGGACCTTCTTTATATCGCCCACCACATTTACACTGTCCTGGGTAGATATGCCGAAGAGAGCCTTCATGCCGTTGCCGTTGTTTTTCAGGTCGTCTCGGAAGGGCGCTGTATCGGTGAACCACTGGTTGATGCCCGCCGTAAAGCTGCCGTTGAAATAGCTTTCAAATGAAAATTCCGGGAACAATGCAAGGTTTCTTTTTTCTATCTGCGACACCTCTGAGCGGGGAAAGCAGACAAAGAATATCATCATTATCGCAAACACCGGCAGCATAATCAGAATTGAAATAACCGATGAAAACTGCTTTACGGAAGAACGCTTGTAGGAATTGAAGCTCTTCTTTCCGGCATGCGGAGCAGGCGTACTGTTCCCGCTTTCGGTTTTCTTCGGGATGTTCTGTTCGTTGTCCATCATTATCCTCCTTTCTCAGAGTATCAGAAACGGAAGTACAGAAACGGATTGTTGGTGGAATCCACCAGCATGATGCTTGAGCAGATAAGCAGAGCCATACAGCCCACTGCACCCATGATCTTACCTGTCATGTACACCGTATTGTTGCCCCATTCAAAGAAGAATTTCTTGATCTGCTGGAGTATCGGTGCAGACGCAGCGATTGCGAAGATGAACAGGAAGATATTCTTGAGAAAGGCGCTCCAGGTTATCTGGTCGGCAAAGCCTGCGCCGTTCACGATCATGCCGGCGCCCGAAATGTTCACAAAGAAATTTCCGAGCTGAGTCAAATCCGAGAAGCAGAAAATACCGAAGCCTATCACGATAACAAGCTTGCTGTAAATGTGAGTGAGCACCTTTGGCCACTTCTTCATGCGCTTCTTGCCTATCTTGATCTCAAGCAGCAGGAACGCTCCGAAGTAAAGTCCCCAGAAGATAAAGTTCCATGCAGCGCCGTGCCACATGCCTGTGCAGAACCACACAAGGAAGAGGTTCAGATACTTTCTTGTCTTGCCGAATATCGGCACATAAAACAGGTAATCACGGAAGAATGAGCTGAGGGAAATGTGCCATCTCTGCCAGAACTCACTTATAGTCTTGCAGATAAACGGGTAGTTGAAGTTTTCGTTGAAGTGGAAGCCGAACATGCGTCCGAGACCGATAGCCATGTCAGAATATCCGTTGAAATCGAAGTAAACATAAAGCGAATAGCAGATTATAACAAACCATGTTCCAAGGAACGAAAGGGACGATATATCCGAATACTGGTTCTTGTTAACGTCACCGTAGAACTGTGTAACGATGGCATAAAGATTGTTGGCGATTATGACCTTTTTGGCAAGGCCGACCACAAAGCGCATTGCACCCTCGCTGATATCGGCAGCAGTGGAACGGCGTTTTTCGATCTCCTGTTCGACCACGCTGTAGCGGACTATGGGGCCTGCAATAAGCTGCGGGAAGAGTGACAGATACAGCAGAAACTTCTTGAATGACTTCTGCGGCGTGACTGTCTCCCAGTAGCAGTCGATGATGTACGAGATCGCCTGAAAGGTAAAGAAGCTGATGCCTATGGGCAGCGAGATATTCGGCACAGGTATGCCGATATGCAGCAGCCCGTTGATGTTCTCTACCAGGAATCCGGTGTATTTGAACACGACCAGCAGCAGCACGTCCACTATAATAGCAGAAGCGACTGCGGTTTTGGCCTTTTTCTGCCCCTGGTACCGCCCTATCAGCCCGCCCATAAACCAGTTAAAGGCAGCGCTGAACAGCAGGAGAAGAACGTAGAGCGGTTCTCCCCAGGCATAGAACACCAGTGAGAAAATGATCAGCACAGTATTTTTCGTCTTAAGCTTTTTACTGACAAAATAACAGATCAAGCATAATGGCAGAAAAATATACAGAAAAAACAGATCTGCAAAAACCATATAATTCCTCCCTCTGACCTTTTGAAAACCTTATTATTAGATAATACCGCAACAGCAATAAGATATCAAGTGTTTTGCACTAAAATATAGTTCCAGATTTGTAACTATTGCTGCTTTTTGTGATAAAAATACAAATTATTCGTTTTCTCCGGCAAGCTCGCATATAGAATTGTACACACGTTCGCAACTCTTGTCATCGAAGAACGGATAGAACTCTTCTATTCTCTTTATATACTTCGGGTCGTTGCGGCAGTCGTTTTCAATCTCCTTTACAAGAGCGTCCACTGTGCTTTCCAGATCGCGGCACACCGGCCCGAAACCGTTGTCCTCATAGCTGAAATAGCCCTCGGAATAGGAATGTCCCGCAAAGAATTCATCCTTGTCGAACTGGGAATAGACCACAGGCTTTTTCAGATAACCGAAATCGAAGAACACACTGGAAAAATCGGTAACAAGCAGGGCGCACTCGGCAAACTGTTTCTGATAGTCCACATAGCCCTTGTTCACACTGAAAACATCGTTCTCGGTAAAGTCAACATACTGTTCGGTGAACAGCGGGTGCAGACAGAACAGACCCTCATAACCCTTCCTGCGCATGCACTCAAGCAGTCTCGGGTGATTGATAAGGCCGTTATAAAAGGCGAAGAAGTCGCTCTCCTTGAATTTATCGTAGTAGACACTGGTATCGGTGCGGGGGTCAACACATTTGCTAAGGGTCTTTCTCCATGTGGGAATGACCAGCACCTTTTTCTTAACATTCTTTCCCATGCGGGTAAGATGGTCAAACCGGGGGAATCCGGTGAGCTTCACGACATTTTCATCATAAAAGTAGTCGCCGTCAAGAATCGACTGATATTCCGGCTTGCCTGCCGTGACGAAAATGCTTATATTCTTGTTGAAGCGGTTGAGCCAGCCGGAAATGTCATCCTTTGTGATACCGTGCTGCAGGAACACGAATTTATAATCGTAAAGGTCTGACATATAGGCATAGTCTCCGCCGAAAGGATTAAGCACATAGTCGCTTGCCTGAGAGGAGATGACCATTTTTGCAAAGAGCATCATCAGGCGGTACTTCACGGAATCAAAGTCTACCACCTTGCCGATCTTCTTCATTTTTGCGTAGTCCTCGCTGGACTTCTGTATAACAAAATATGGCCTGACGCCCTTTGGTTTGTGCTCGCAGATATATCTGAAAAGGTGCTCACCGTTGTCGCCCGCCTTATTCGGACGGTCAGAAATGAGCCACACATTTTTATAGAAGCGCTTGAAAAGTCGGTAGAGCATTCTCCACTTTATCAGATAGCTGCGCTTTGATTTTTCAAGGTAGCCGCGGTACTCTTCCTCGTACCTTGATTCAAGGCGCTTTGTAAAGGGGGTGACCTTTATGACCTTGTCTCTTATGCGGATAAAGCGGCCATTGGTTATACAGTAGCCGGCGTTGCCGCTTTTTGATGGAATATGCGCAAATTTTCCGGGACTGACATAGAGTCTGGTGACAAACTCTCCCCGGAAAGTCATAATGAACTCCACATTTGTTTCAATGTCCTCTTTTATAGGTACCTCAAACGACACACCCTTGCCCTCGTAGGCTTTCATACCTAAAATGTTCACGTCATATTTTTCGGTATGGAAGCGCACAGGATCGTACAGCACATCGTCAACGCGCGCCTGAATAGTGTAGTCCTTCAGGTCAAGCAGGATATTGTCCCTGCCCTCAATGTGCAGCATGCCGTTCTTTATGTACAGAAAATCGGCTGTCAGCAGATTCTTCTGGTCGAACAGGTTGATAACGCATATATTATTGAAGAGAAGCTTTCCGTGGTCATATTCAAAATCGGAGCATATATTTCTTTTATACTTGATATTCAGGGCATAGATCTTCTGACCGATACCCATATTCTTCTGCATACAGATAATACGGTCGGAAATGTTTACCAGTATCCGGTTTATCATTTCGCGGTAGCGGTCCATGTCCTCCTGAGAAAGAAAGCCCTCAAGCTGCTTGGCTATACGCCAGCGCATGTCATACATGACGGTGTACTGTATGAACTCCATTACCCTGTTGTATTTTTTCTTGGACTGCTCTATCAGATCGAGGTGGAAATACACCGGCGAGTCGAAATAATAGCTTTCTGAGCGCAGCTCATTCTGCAGAGCCGAGGATTCGTCCTTTCTCTTGCGGTAGCGGTGGACAGCGCCCTTTACAACTCCCAGTTTGCATTTGTCAAGCAGTATGGAATTGATAAACTGAGCATCCTCGCCGTATTTCAGGTGCTGCGAGAAACGGTGCTCCCCTATGGCCTCAGCCTTGATAAAAGCGCCGGTCACATCCATCTGTATCATTTCATAGTTTGCGATAAGGTCTATGACTCTGGTGGACGAAAACTTATAGTCAAGGTGATGATAGCCCGAAGCCGCATCAAAAAACTTTTTTCGGGCGCCCACAACATCGACCTGATCGTAATTCTTTTCAAAAAAAGCGTAGACCCATTTGAAAGCGTTCTTGTCCCAGCAGTCATCGGAATCCAGAAAATTCACATATTTGCCCTTTATGTAGCCGATACCGTTGTTGCGGGCGGCACTCACGCCGGCATTTTCCTGTCTGACGTAAGTGATATTGTCAGGATACCTGTCGCGGTAGCGAAGGCAGATCTCCTCACTGTTGTCAGGACTGCCGTCATTCACAAGGATGATCTGGATATTTTCAAAGCCTATGGTCTGGCCAATAACGGAATCAAGGGTCTCGGCAAGATACATCTCCACGTTATAAACGGGAATGACAACCGAAAACAGGAAAGGGTATTCCTGCCCGACAATCTCCATATCCTCATTTTTTTCCATTTAACAATTCCTCCTAACTCCAGCGTGACGCTGGACCCCTTTTCGCGCCAGCGTGACGCTGGACCCCTTTTCGCGCCAGCGTGACGCTGGACCCTTGTTCGCGGGGGTCGCTGCGCTGCGCTCCGCTCTAAGTACAAACCGAATCTTTACCCTCGCGCACAGAAAGAAGTAACATCCGCGATCGGTGTAGTTCCTAACTGGATTAACTATTAACGCGAATCAGGAGCGCAGGCTCTGCGCCGCGAAATAGTCCAGTGCGGTCACGCACCGCTTACAATTCAAAGCCCGATTTTTCGGGAAGAAGCTTTTCAAAGGACTCGATGACCTGCTGCTTCTGAAGCTCGAAATCTCTGGTGCCAACGGTATCGTTCACGCATATAAGCTTGTACCTGCCGGTACTGATGGATTCCAGCATCTCGTTATAGATATTGTCCTTTATATGAAAGCAGCGTCCGATCTTCTTGTCGCGCGGAACGGCTATTCCCTCACAAAGCTGCCAGAATTTCATCAGCCACTGGTTGCAGTTGGATTTTGTCCTGAATTTGTCCTTACAGGTCAGGGCAAGAGTATCTCCCTCTTTTTCCCAGACCTTTTCAAAGGTAGACTTGAGAAAATTCGTAGGCAGATGGTTATAGTATATCCCGGGGAACCACGGCCAGGTATTCAGCATACGGGTCTTGATGACTCTTTTCACGCCGTTCTTCATGCTGAACCACTTGCGCCCGTCCCTGGACTTGAAAATTTTGTTCTTGTCAAAGTGTGTATTTATAAGCTCAATATCGTTTCCGTTGAAGAAACCGGCGCTCTTCTTTGCAAAGTAGATACAGTCAAGACCATAAGTATCCATAGGGCAGCCGTCCCGGAAGAAATCCTCGGGCGTCACGGGAGCGGTCACAAACATATCGTCATTGAAATATACAAACTGCTCACTCAGTCCCTCTATACGGTGAAGGTTAAGCTCTATGGTATTCGCATTGAATGTGGGCAGATACTCCGCCGGTATGTAGTCCTTATGGTTCACTATGTTGAGCCTGGGGTTTTTGGTGTTCATCCACGGCGGCAGATGTCCCCATGTGACAAAGTGGATACGGTTGACCCAGGGGGCAAACTTTTCCACTCCCCTGAACCAGTATTGCAGGTTATCCCAGCTGCGGTAGCGTATCTCGGTATTGTCGCCGCGCTCCTCCGAGGAGTCGTACTTATTTTTTTCGGCGCGCCATGCAGGGTCGGCGCCGTCCACCCAGATCATCACAAAATCTATCTTATCCATGGATTCATCTCCTCAACATAATCGCATACAGCAACACACGCTTCAGACCTCAAAGCCTGATTTTTCGGGCAGAATGCTCTCAAATGCAGCCTTCACCCTCTGCTTTTTCGCCTCAAAGTCCGCAGTCCTCGGCGTATCGTTTACGCAGACCATTGAATATTTCTGTTTTTCAATGGCAGTGCACAGCTCGTCAAAATTGTTATCGTCTATATGAAAGGCCTTGCCGAAGCTTTCCCGCCTTGTCTCGTAATTTCCGCTGCAAAGCTGCCAGTATTTGAACAGCCATTGATTTACGTTAGATTCCTGTCTGAAACGGTCGCGGCAGGTCTTGTCAAGCACCATGCCGTACTTTTGCCAGACCTCTTCCATCGTGCTCCTGCACAGGTCTGTGGGCAGGTGGTCGTAATGAAAACCCGGAAACCAGTCCCAGGCCGAAAGCAGAAAGGTTTTCATGCGCACTGCTCCGCCGTTCTTCCTTGTGAACCATTTGCGGAAGTCGCGCTTCATTATGGCCTTTTTCTGACCCTTGAATTCGGTGTTTATAATTTCAAGATCAGAGCCGTTGAAGTGACCGGCGCTGTCCTCGCCGAAGTAAATGCAGTTAAGCCCGAAGGTGTCCCGTGGCTTGCCGTTTTTAAAAAAATCCTCGGGCGAAACGGGCTTTGTCAGGAACATATCGTCATTGAAGTAGACAAAATTCTCGCTCAGACCCTTTATGCGGTGCATGTTCAGCTCAATGGTGTGAGAACTGAACGTGGGCAGATATTTCTCCGGGATGTAATCCCTGTGATTCACGATATGAAGCTTCTGAGCTTTACAGTCAAGCCACTCCGGAACATGCCCCCAGGTTATGAAGTAAACGGCATTGACCCAGGGAGCAAACTTTTCAACAGCCCGGAACCAATACTGCAGGTTGTCCCAGTCGCGGTAACGCACCTCAGAGTCGCTGTCGGCCATTGCCGGCGGAGAATACTTCGCCTTTTCGGCAAGCCACTGCGGGTCGCTGCCGTCCACCCATGGCAGCACGAAATCAATTTTTGGTAGCTCTGTGTCGTTTCTTTTCCCCATTTGTCACTAACTCCCTGACTGCGTTGTAGTTTCTCTCGCAGTTTTTGTCATCGCACAGGTCAAAAAACGCCCTCCGGCGCTCACTGTATTCGTCAGGCTGAGCAAGTCCCTCAGCAATGGCATTTTTTATCTCGTCAAGGGCAGCTTCAAGAGTGTAACACACCCTGCCGAAGCCGTCCTTTTCATAGTCAAAGTAACCCTCGGCATACTGCCCCTTGCGGAAGTCGTCATAATCAAACTGATAGTACATCAGCCGCTTGTTCATGTAGGCAAAGTCCATGGCAATGCTTGAAAAATCCGTTATAAGGTAGGCAGACTCTTTAAGCAGGGTCTGAACGTCGCTTTCCGGCCATGACGCCATTTTTATTCGTTCGGAACCCTTTTCAAAATAAGAGAGATACTTCTGCATGTCCCTGTGGGGATAGAATATCATGGTCAGATCGTTCTCCCTGAGCAGCCTGTCAAGCTCCGGACTGTTCAGAAAGCTGTTCCATGCCCTGAAATACTTTGTGCTGCGGAAGTCCGAAACATCCTCTATTTCTTTTGAGGCCGAGGTCGGGTCAGATATCCAGTTCCTCCAGGTAGGCATGAGCAGAAGCTGCTTTCTGTTCACTGTAAAGCTTTGCAGGTTGTCAAAGCGGCACAGGCCTGTCTTTACGATATATCCCTCAGGATAGCCGAACCTTTCGCACAGAAAGCGGTACTCCCTCTCGGTAGATGTAACGAACATGCGCATTTTTGTGTTCTCGTAGTGTAGCCAGTCCATATCGTCCTTGATAATGCCGTGCTGCAAAAAGACTCTTGTGTTTTTGATTATCCCCTTGACTTCAAGAACGTAGCATAAGGCAGCGTTGGGCTTGCCGCCTTTCTGAGAGCTGATATTCACTCTTGCGGTGAGGTACAGTATCCAGTGCATGAGCGAACCGTAGGACACCACCCTGCCAAGGTCTTTTACTTTACGGTAATCGGGCGAACGCCTGCTTATGGCATAAACGCAGTCCTGCTCCGGGTGCTGCTCACAAAGGTATTTAAAGAACCAGTAGCCGTTATCGCGAGCCTCGTTCCTGTTGTCGCACACCAGCCACAGGTTTTTCCGGAAAAGTCTGTATACTGCCGAAACCGGCACAGCTAACATAAACGGGAAAACATGCGCAAAGTCCGAAAGCTTTACACGCTGGAGCTTCTGAAAAAACGTCTCTTTCATGCGTTTTTCCTCAGAGCACATCGGGCAGGCGTTTTCTCAGACGGTTGTAATTGAAAACACCCAAAAGAATAATGACGACAAATTCTATAATAAAGATGATATTCTCATAATCGGGATGATAATAGCCCTGATAGAACCACTGGTCGTAAATGAGAGCCTTGCGGTAGCCGTTGCTGAAATATGTCATGGGATTGAAAAGCAGCACCTTGCGGATAATGTCGTTCTTGATGTGATAGGAGTCAAAGCACACGCCCGACAGCCAGAAAAGACCCGACATAATTGTAGTGATGAAGCTTTCAAGGTCCTTGCTGAATGCGCACATAGGCGCCAGCGACCAGGTAAGAGCCAGAAAGAACATGAACATCAGCCCGGAATAGCCGATTATCTGTATATGGTAGATGCTCGGCGTGTAGCCTGCGCACATAAGATATATATAGGCAAGCACGAAAAGGAAAATATGCACATAGAACTTTGAAAGCGTGGTATAGGTAGGTATCGTAGACACCGGGAAGGATATCTTATTGACAAACTGTCGGTTATCGCGTATACACTTGGAGCCGCGGGATACACAGTCGCTCATAAAGCACCATGGCAGGAATCCGACCATGGCAAACACGAAAAACGGCACACCGCCGTAAGCAGGACTGCGGTTCATTGCCACGGTAAACGCGAACCAGTATACAAAAAGCTGGAAAAGCGGCTTCATCACAGCCCAGAAGGGGCCTATCACAGCGCCCTTATAGGTTTTGATAAGGTCGTTCTTTGCGAGCATGAAGATCTGCTTGCCAAAGCTTTTATGCTCAAGAGGTATCTGCTTTAAGCCTTCACCTATCTTCCTGAAGAATCCTTTTTTGCTGCTGCTTATATTTATGCCGCTGTTCATTCCGGGGCCTCCTCCTTGTTTTCAGTATGGTCGCTGTCCGTATCTTCGTTTTCAGACTTTGCGGAGTTCTTTATCACGCACTGACGGACCTTTTCTATCTCATCCTTTGCACTGAAGCCGGTCTGTCTTGCCGTCTTTTTCAGCTTGTGTTTCCAGAAGGGTATCTGCACCAGACCGACAAGTGTGCCTGTTCCGTAGCAGAAGTGCAGCAGGAAGAACACCGCCGGCAAAAGGAAATATGTTCCGTATTTTTTCTCCGCCGATGCACTCGCCGCAACAGTCATCAATATATCGGCAAGCAGATAGCAGCCGAAGAAAAATATGAACGGGTAAGACATCCACATATTGCCGGTGATAAACGCGCTGACAAACAGCACAAGAGAGCACAGCAAAATGAGCACAAAGAAAAACGGCACAAAATGGAACGAGGAAATGCACTGATAGCACACACCCATGGTCAGGCCTACCCACTTGCCGTTGCCGTACTTCTGGGCAAGCATAGACGACAGGCTGCCCCTGACATGCTGATAGGAGATTATGTCGCTGCCCTGACAAATTTTGTAGCCCGCTCTGGTTATCCGGTAGTGCAGCTCGTTGTCCTCTGTTCTGCCGAGATCTTCATTGAAGCCGCCCACCTTTTCAAACACCTGACGCCTGTATGCGCCGTGGAAAACCGACGAAACGTATTTTTTCTCTCCGCTTTTTCTTCTGTAGCCTGCCGGAGAGCTGCCGAACATGGAGCTTTCCGCAAGGAAAAGCATTTCCTTCATCGGCGTGGGAGAATCTAACTTTGAGGGTCTTGCACCCCCGCACACATCCTCGCCGCTTTCTATGAGAGCAATATTCTGTTCTATGAAATCCTCAGGTATCTCGGCATGGGCATCCACACGGATGATAACGTCTCCCGCTGCATGCGAGATCGCCACGTTCCAGCCTGAAGCCTGATTTTTCCGGGGATTGTCAAGAACCTGTACGTTTATATAGCTGCTCCTGTTTTCCTCGGCAAAGCTCTCCATAACGGCTCTGGTACCGTCCTGAGAGCAGCTGTTTACCAGCACGATCTCGGTCTTGTCCGCCGGATAGGTCTGAGACTTTACCTGCTGAAGAAGGCTTCCAAGAACCTTCTCTTCATTATAAGCAATAATACAAAGTGAAACTGTCATTATTCACATTCCCATACTGTTTATTCTGTTTTATTATAAATTTTTATTCCATCTTTGTCAATGAATATAAGCCATTTTCGGAAGGATAACAAGACAAAAATAGTTTTGTAATAAATTATTGTAAATATCAATCAACGCAAAGAAAAACGGCCTTCGGAAACGCGCTCCAAAGGCCGGAATCATCATTTTTTCAAGGCTTGATACTGAACTGTTCTCCGCACTCGCAACAGCCCAGATGGACTTCTGCGCCCGAAAGCAGTTCTGAAATGCTGCTTAAAAGCTTATCAGGTGAACTGTTGCCGCATTTCGGACACACAATGCAGACGCCGGAAATCTTTGGTGCGCCCTTGTCAATAGTAAAAGTGTTTCCGCTCAGTGCGCCGAAGATCATTTCCGAGGTCTCCTCATCGCTGTCCTCGCCGTATTCATCAAGAATAACCGAGACCCGTGAAGCATCCGTACATGTTTTCAGAAGCTCCTGAAGCTCGCAGGCATCCGTCAGTGTCATAGCTCCACCCCTTATATTTCAATAAAAAGTTTGCATCCGCAGCGATACCCGCTTATTTGAGTACGTTTCCGTCACTGAAAGCATTTCCGACCCTCTCGCCTACTACGCGGTAGCCGTGTGAGGGTGAATCGTAGACAAGCGCGCCCATTTTGCCTATGTCAACATTGCCGCTCTCGTCAAGTATGGCTTCATCGGCGCTGAGATTGACTATCTCACCTACCACGCGCATCTCGCCCATTTCTTCCCTCATAGAAACGACCCTGCACTCAATGGTGAGAGGATAGTCAGTGATGACCGGAGCATTCACAAAGCTGCTCTTTTCCGCGTGGAGACCGGCCTTTTCTATCTTGTTCGATTCCGATTTTGCGGAGACCAGCCCCACGTAGTCGGAAGCCACAAGATTTTTCTTGTCTGCAAAGCTTACCGTGAAAGCCTTGTTCCTTATAATGTTGGCTGTTGTCGCATGTGAAGGACCAAGGTTAAGAGCAATGTGCTTAGAGGCGCACTGACCGCCCCATGCGGCATTCATAGCGTCGGGAGTACCGTCCTCATTATAGGTTGCAATGATAAGCACAGGCAGCGGAGTAATGACCGCCTTTGCTCCGAAATTCTTTTTCATTATAAAACACCTCTGCTGTTATTTTTCATAGTATTAGCGTATTTGCCAATGATATTATAGACTTATTTTAATGGTATTGTCAACAAAAAATTGACAGACTGCACAGCAAAATGAAAGTTTTTTACATCAATATAGCTTAACCGCATTCACGGAATGCATTACATAAAAAAAGATATTCAAAAAACAAAAAAAGCACTTGACAATTCCTCTGGATTATGATAATATATTTCATGTCGCTGATATGCGGGTGTAGTTCAGTGGTAGAACCCCAGCCTTCCAAGCTGGTTGTGTGGGTTCGATTCCCATCACCCGCTCCACTTGCGCCAATAGCTCAGCTGGATAGAGCAACTGCCTTCTAAGCAGTAGGTCAGGGGTTCGAGTCCCTTTTGGCGCGCTCTATATGGTGGGTATAGCTTAGCTGGTTAAAGCGCCAGTTTGTGGCACTGGAGATCGTCGGTTCGAATCCGATTACCCACCCCACTTTATTTGTAAACACGCAGTCTTTTCTGACTGCGTGATTTTACAATTACTCGATGGGGTGTCGCCTAGCGGTTAAGGCAACGGACTTTGACTCCGTCCTCGCTGGTTCGAATCCAGCCATCCCAGCCAGTTCTTTTAAAGTTGATATGATCCATTAGCTCAGTTGGCAGAGCACTTGACTTTTAATCAAGGTGTCCGGAGTTCGAATCTCCGATGGGTCACTTTATATAGTGTCAAGGCAAGAAACGAATTTTTCTTGCCTTATCGCTATATCTGCATCGTTGATTATCCTCCGATAAGGGAATAAAGTGAGAATGATTATACCTTTATCGGAAGATAATCGCTACACCGATTATCTTCAATAACACAGGTTATCTTATCCTGATGTTGGGTGCTGTCGGGTACTCGCCGGTGGTTTCACCACATCGTATTAAACAGGTTT
>JAFTCS010000059.1 GCA_017454565.1 Clostridia bacterium | reverse complement strand
TTCCTGCACAGTCCCTATGCTTGAACAGTTCTTTCTTGCCGAATGGCTCGACAGCGGTGAATTTGAACGGACGATCAATCGAGTCAGGAATACTAAAAAAATATGATTTAAATGAGAGCTGCCTACAAGATTGGCTTCAAGGACGGTGCGACTATGATGCAGTAGATTCAGGACTGATATGATCAAAGCATAAGGAAAAGGGCAATGTCCTCCGTGAGTGGAAGGCATTGCCCTTATTTCCTTTAGAAAAATAAGTTCAATTGTTTTTGCAGCCATTGAAGGCAATACAGATCATCAAATAAAGTGTCTGCTTTGTACTGCTCCATAAAGCTATAATTTCATCATACGATACCCAATACCGATATGTGTTTGTATCAGCGCCTGACTGCTGTCACTCAGCTTTTTTCGCAGGGTAGCCATAAATACACGCAGGGAGGCTTCGCTGTTATCCGCAGGAGTTCCCCATACACTTTGGATAATGTACTTATGTGTCAGCACCTTGCCGACATTCTTGGCAAGCAGGCACAGCAGCTTGTATTCTATCGGTGTCAGGTGAAGTTCTTCATCATCAAGGTGAACACAGCCCGAAACATAGTCTATCCGCAATCTGCCGTTGACAAACTCCGTGACCGAGATATTTTCGGACTTCATAAGCCGCCTTTGTATCACCCTGAGCCTTGCGAGAAGCTCATCGACAGAGAAAGGCTTTGTCAGGTAATCATCTGCACCTTTGTCAAGGGCTGTTATCTTATCCCTGTCCTCGCTCCTTGCACTGACTATGATGATAGGAACATCGCTCCAAGTGCGTATATGCTCTATGACCTCAACGCCGTCAATGTCGGGCAGTCCAAGGTCAAGTATGATGATGTCAGGCTTGTGCGAAGCGCTGAGCATGATCGCTTCATTGCCCCTGACAGCGGTGATAAAGCGATAGTCATTCATTTTCAGTGTCGTGGTTATAAGATTTCTGATGGGCTTGTCATCCTCCACCACCAGAACAAGATATTCATTCATTCAGATCGACCTCTCCTATCGGCAGAGTAAAACTGACGATCGTACCGTTTGGTATATTGTCGCTGACAGATATAGTACCGCCGTGTGAAGTAATAATTGACCTGCAAAGTGCAAGTCCCAGCCCAAGACTTCTTCTGCTGTCTGAGGAACGGCTTCCGCCCGTATAGAACATATCAAATACCTTTTCCTTTTCTTCATCGGAGATACCTGTGCCGTGATCGGAAACGGATATCACTGCATACGCATTTTCACGGCGCACAGTAACGGTAACATCAGAATTTTCATCACTGTACTTGACTGCATTATCCATAAGATTGACTATGACCTGAACGATAAGGTTCGCATCTGCCATGACAGGGATTATCTCGTCAAGCATATCTACTATGATATTTCGCTTTGAGTGAGTGCGTTCGGTGTGTCTGACAGCCTCCTGCACGATGTCATCAAGTATCTCTACCGAAATATTGAGCTGCATTCTGCCGTCCTCAATTCGTGTGGCATATAAGAGATTTTCCACCATTCCGATAAGCCACATAGATTCGGAATAAATATCCGTGTATATCTGCTGACGTGCTGATTCATCAAGCGTATCGCCGCCCGAAATGAGCGTGCTTGCATTTCCCGATATGGAAGTAAGCGGTGTTCTCAGGTCATGGGATATGGAACGGAGCATATTAGCTCTAAGCTGTTCATTCTGCGCCAGAAGTGCTGCCTCCTCCTTTTCACGGGCATTCTGCTCGGCGATCAGGATATTGCGTTTGAGCTTATTGGCAAGCGTTCCTGCAATAAATGCTGTAATAAACATCGTAACAAATGTTACAGGATAGCCTGCATCGTGAGCTGAAAGAGAAAACTCAGGATAGGTGAAGAAGTAGTTAAAAAGCACAACGCCCACTACCGATGAGATCAGACAAAACTGTATCTTAGACGTGAAAATGGATATCACAAGTACAGCGATGATATACAGCATAATGATATCCGCATCGGCAAGTTGAAAGGCTTTGAAAGCATACCCGGCAAGGGTTGCGGCAGTCAGCACCACAAGACACACGGAAAGGTCTTTAAAAAAGAGCTTTGCATTATTCAAACAAACACCCCTGAATAATCTTATCACAAAATATTACGATAGTCAATATCAGAACCTGTCTTCACAAGAAATGTGCGTGGATTTTCAGCGAGATTTAGTCGATTTCAAGGCGAAAAACCGCAGTTGTGCTGTCGCACTGCAAGGTTTTTCAACGCAGAAAGCGACTGAATATCGTTGAAAAGACACGTACAGAGTCTTGTGAAGACAGGTTCTCACACCTTGAAGCATTTGCGTATATCCTGCACCTCTCCTATGATAAATGCCACGTCATCATTCTGAATGACCGTATCGTGAGCAGGTATAAATACTTCGTTCCCACGCTTTATCGTCAGCATATTTATCTTGAATTTCTTGCGTATGTCGATCTGAGCGAGAGTTTTGCCGAACCATTCTTTCGGCGCTTTCATCTCATATATAGAATAGTTGTTGTCAAGCTGTATAAAATCCAGTATGCTTTCGGAGGCGTACTTTGTGGCAAGGCGTATGGCTGTCTGTTTCTCGGGATAGACCACCTCGTCCGCTCCGCTCATTTTGAGGAACTTCATCTGAACATCGTTTGTCGCCCTCGAAACAACAAATGGCGCACCCAGCTCTTTCAGAAGATTAGTTGTTTCAAGTGATGACTGGAAAAGTCCGCCAAGAGCTACGATACACACGTCATAGCTGTTCACACCCAGCGAACGAAGAAATTCCTCATTTGTGCTGTCGCCTATCCTTGCACTACCCACAAAGGGGAGTATATCGTCAACACGTTCTTCTTTTATATCTACCGCCATTACCTCGCATTTGAATTCAGACATTCGTTTTGCGATGTTGCTCCCGAACTCGCCAAGTCCCAATATCAGTACTGTTGTCATGATCATTCTCCTATCCGACTGTTATTTTTTCAAGAGGCAGCTTGATCTTTGAGCTTTCAGATGACGGCACAGCTGCATATATAAGCGTCAGACCGCCCACTCTGCCAAAGAACATAAGTGCCATAAGTATCGCACGGGATATTCCCGAAAGCGTGCTTGTTATCCCGAGAGTCAGCCCCACTGTGCCTATTGCCGAGCCTGTTTCAAACAGACAGGTCAGAAGCGGAAGATTTTCTATTCTGCTGATAATGACACCGCTTGTGAAGAACAAAACAAGATACATAAACAGGACAGCGCCCGCACTGCGGACTGTTTCTTCGGATATTCTTCTTTTGAAACAATGCACATCGTTCCTTCGGCTGAAAACCGTAATGGCAGAAAGGAACAGTACCGCAAGAGTGGAAGTTTTCATGCCGCCTGCTGTAGAGCCCGGCGATCCGCCCACAAGCATAAGTATTATCATTACCGCCGTGCCCGATTCCTCCATAGCGGCAAGATCGGTTGTGTTAAAGCCGGCTGTACGGGTAGTAACGGACTGAAATAGTGAATGGATCACCCGATCATGTATCCGTTCACTGCCATACTCATAAAAGAAGAAATACAGTGCAGGCAGTACGATCAGGACAGCAGATGTCATTAGTACGATCTTGCTTTGCAGTGAGAAGCGCCTGATCCTGTACTTATGTGTTCCGATATCACCCCAGACAAGAAACCCGATACCTCCTGTGATGATAAGCATCATAATGATGATATTGAGATAGATGTTGCTGTGGTAAAAGGTCAGCGATGAGAACGGTTCTCTTATGCCG
>JAFTCS010000058.1 GCA_017454565.1 Clostridia bacterium | reverse complement strand
TGCTGATTTGTTCCCTGACATCCTAAATCCATCAGTACATCGTTACATTCATCGTCCATAAAACCGTTATTCTCAAGATAACAGACATACCGTTCTTTTTCTTTTCTTAATTCCGCTTCTATCTCAGCTTTATATGGCTCTATAAGCCTTCCTAGTGTAGCGTTTCAATGACTTCTTTAGTCATTTTACTATAATTTGTGGCATCCTTCGCCATTATGGTTATGAAAGCGGTGGATGCCTGAGGTTTTAACAGGCAAGTTCTGCTATTGCCGCCCGTACATTGAAAAGTTCATACAACAAGTTCACACACCTGCGGTGTTGAGCGATTGCCTTATTATGCTGACTGCTTTGTTAACCGACGGCTGTCTCTTTCCTCACGGAACTTGCTGATATCAGGGTATAAACGCCTAAGCTTTATTCTTGCATCGGCAGTTGTAAATTGCCAGTTTATGGGAGATGGATTTTGATCGTAAGCATCATTCCATTCCTTTAGTTCGTTGCGCAATACATTTATATTTTCAATTCGCCGGTCAAGGCATTCCCTTGTTATTATGTTTATGCCGATTTCTGCTATATCAAGCCAGCTGCCGTGTTTCGGCGTGTAGTGGATATCAAGTTTCCTGGCAATACGTCGCGCCTCCTCTGGCGGAAATGCTTTATAAAGCGACGCAATGGCGTGGGTGTTGAGGTTGTCCATAACAAGGATGATCTTTTCGGCATCAGGCTCGGCCTCATCGACGAGATACCGTATCTTTTCAGCCCAGTCAACCGCTGTGCGCGTCTCTTCCGCAAAGTGAAATATCTTTCCGGTATGAGGCTGTATGAAGCAGAAGATACTTGCCGTGCCGTTCCGCACATACTCCGAGTCGATCTTTTTTGCATCCCCCGGGCGCATTGGAATCGGCTCCCTGCTTTCGCCAAGAAGCTGGTATGGCTTCTCATCCATGCACCAAAGCGGCCTTCTTGGATCATAAGGCATTTGGTAAAGGTCGAGTATGTCCTCCATGTTGGCGACAAAATCAGCATCGTCTTCCGGCGGGATGCACCAGTATTCACTCAGATGCGGATGTATCTCGTTTCGCTGGAGGATCCTGCATACAGTTGACCTGCTGAGCGGCGTTTCCAGAATGACTGCACTTTCATCGGAAAGAAGAGTCATTGTCCAGTTTGCACGGCCTCCCGGAGCTTTTGAACAGGCCTTTGCAACTATTTTTGCTTCAACATCTCCCGTGGCTTTGAGTCGGGCTGTATCTGATGCAGGGCTCCTTGCTGGCGTAGTCGCGGATGCGAGACCGTTTTCCGTATAATCACGGAGCGTATCTATTACTGTTGGAACAGATACGCCGGCACAATCAGCTATCTGCTTATATGTCGGCACTCCGTCCCAGGTATTCTCGTCCGCATGGAGTATGATCCCATAACGTACGCGGGCATAATCCGAGGCGGCACGCTTTTGAAGCTTTTTTACCTTCTTCCTTTCGCTGTTGGAAAGGCTAAGGCGGTATTCTCTCGGCCTGGCCAATACCGCTTACCCGTTGATATCCGCTCTGATGGAAGCCAATTCGTTATTCAGGACAGTTATCTCACCGGATAGGGCAGAAAGCCTGCTTTCCACTTTTTTCAGGCGTTTTGAAAGATCCTTTTTATTGGCTAATGCCGTCGCGGTCACAGCTTCCATTGTCTGTTTTGTCGCCTTTGGCTGGGCTGTAATGCTGGGCCTCCCTACCTTTTTGTTAGGGATTATCTCTCCTGTATCAGGATTAAACTGGCCGATACAATGTCTGTGCTGGACTTTCTTTTGAAGTTCCTCGCTCCATTCGTAAGTGGTCTCATAGGCGTAATATACGCCGGTTTTCTTGTTGTATGATTTTGATATTGACATCGGGCACCTCCATGCACTAAATAAACTACATTTAGTGTATCATATTTAGTGAATGATGTCAATATAAATTAGTGTATTTAGTGTGTTTTTTTTAAGTAAAAAAGTCATTGAAACG
>JAFTCS010000057.1 GCA_017454565.1 Clostridia bacterium | reverse complement strand
GTTTTCAAGCTCCTCCCTGAGCTTTCTTTCCTCGTCCCTGAGCTTTGCGGCTCTCTCAAAATCCTGAGAATTTACAGCCTCGGCCTTTTCCTTTTCGAGAGACTTTACCCGGTTTTCCTTTTCCTGCAGGTCGTCAGGAGCAGTGTACGCTCTCAGACGCACCCTTGAAGCCGCCTCGTCTATCAGGTCGATAGCCTTGTCGGGCAGGAACCTGTCGGCGATATATCTTGACGAAAGCTTCACGGCGGCGTCAATCGCTTCATCGCTGATCTTCACCTTATGGTGAGCCTCATAGCGGTCACGCAGACCCCTGAGTATCTCAACGGCCTCGTCCTCAGTCGGCTCTCCGACTGTGACCGGCTGGAAACGCCTTTCCAGAGCGGCATCCTTTTCGATGTACTTTCTGTATTCGTTTATAGTCGTTGCGCCGATGACCTGGAAGTCACCTCTTGCCAGTGAGGGTTTGAGAATGTTTGCGGTATCGGCTGAGCCCTCCGCCGAACCTGCACCGATAATGGTATGCAGCTCGTCAATGAAAAGGATGACGTTGCCTGCCTTTTTCACCTCGTCTATGGCACCGCTTATCCTGTCCTCAAAGTCGCCGCGGTACTTGGTGCCGGCGATCATGCTTGTGAGATCGAGAGCAATTATACGCTTATCCTTAAGCGGTTCCGGAACCTCACCGTTGACTATTTTCAGCGCAAGACCCTCGGCAACCGCTGTTTTGCCGACACCCGGTTCGCCTATCAGACAGGGATTGTTTTTCGTTCTTCTGGAGAGTATCTGAATAACCCTGTCGATCTCCTCCTGTCTGCCTATAACCGGATCTATGCCGCCTTTAGCAGCCACAGCGGTAAGGTCGCGTCCGAATTTATCAAGCATCCTGGTGCTGCCCTTAGAGGGAGCGCTCTTGCCGGCGCCTTCCCCGTGGATAAAATCGTCGTCTTCATCCTGCGGCCTGTTTTCTCCGAAGATCTCTTTAAGTCCCCGGATGATGTCGTTCACTGAGACGTTCATCATCACCATGAAACGGACAGCGTAGTTCTGCTCGTCAGAAATGAGGGCAATGAGAATATGTTCGGTTCCCACATAGCTGTGACCCATTCTCGAAGCCTGCAGGACAGCATTCTGAAGCACCTGTTTTGTGCGGGGGGTAAAGTCCTCAGGAGTAAGCCTTGTCCTCTCACCCACGCCGATTTTTTCTGAAATGAGCCTGGTCAGTTCTTCTTCGCCGGCTCCGCTGTTTTCAAGAACGGTAAAGGCTGCTCCGTCACCGCACCTGAGCAGACCCAGCAGTATATGCTCACTGCCCACGTAGGTATGTCCCAACTCCTGTGCGGCCTCTATAGCCAGATTGACCGCCTTATTTGCTTTTTCTGTAAAACCATTGAATTTATACATACTAATACCTCCTTGTGCGTGGTCAGGGGGACTTTTACGGAAAAGTCCCCCCGACACCCCCGAAAACGCTGTTCGCGTTCAGGTTTACTCTAACCAAAACTAAATCGATCGCGGTTGCTACTTCTTTCTGTGCGCGAGGGTGTAGTTTCGCCTTGAACTCAGAGCGGAGCGCAGCGCAGCGAACCCCGCGAATTGGGGTCCAGCGTCACGCTGGCCACCTGACTATTAATTGTTTTCAAGTCTGCGGCTTGTGGGGATCTTTTTCTGGCTGAGCGCGGTTTTTACAAGCTCGGCGCGGATGTGATCCCTCTCGGCGGGACTTAACTTCTTTCCGATATTCTTCATAAGTGTCGCCGGCTGTATCTCTATAAGCAGACGGTTGAGCGTCTCAATATCGATCTCAAAGCAGCCCATCTCCACACCGAACCTTACATTCGAGAGCAGCTTCATGCACTCACTGTTGCTCACAAGCTTTGCGTACATCAGTATGCCGTAGGAACGGTATATCTCGTCAAGCACGTTTATGCTTTCGGACATTGCATCCCTTGCGTTTCTCTCCTGCTGTACAAGCTGCATAGCTATGTCGTTCAGGTTCTTGATGGCCTCCCTTTCGGTTATGCCCAGCGTCACCTGATTTGAAAGCTGATAGACTGCGCCGCTCGGTTCGCTGCCCTCTCCGTACAGACCCCTGAGCACAATACCCAGCTTTGAAAGTGACGCCGATATCTTGCCCATTGCGCCGCTTTCCTGCAGTGCCGGAAGATGCAGCATAAGTGAAGCTCTCATGCCGGTGCCTATGTTCGTGGGGCACTGTGTAAGATACCCCAGCTTCTCGTTGAAAGCAAAATTCAGGCTTTCGTCAAGCAGAGTGTCGATCTTGTCTGCAAGCTCATAGGCTTCATCAAGCTTCATTCCCTGAGCAAGCACCTGTATCCTTACATGATCCTCTTCGTTTATCATAATGCTCACGGATTCGTCATCCAGCAGCAGCAGACCTCTGCCCTGCCTGTCGGATATGAATTCCGGGCTTACCAGGTGTCTTTCTACAAGAGATACCGCCTCTTCCTGAGTCAGCTCCGACATCTGGATGTAGCGGAACCTGTCTGATATTGCGGAGTGACCCTCCAGTACGGCTTCCTTTACAATTGAAGCCACCTTGCGCTTCTTCTCGTCGCTCAGCCTGCATGGGAAAGGATATTCCCGCAGATTTCTTGCGAATCTTATCCGGGTGCTTATCACCACATCGTTTACGTCCGTGAGATCTGTATATTTCTTTGCTGACATAAATATCACTCCCCTCAATCTGCCGTGCTCTGGTCGCCCATGCTTTTTTCAAGTTCTCTTATGCGGTCGCGCAGCTCCGCAGCCTTTTCAAACTCCTGAGCCTTTATTGCCTGTTCAAGCTCCGTTCTGCACTTTGCTATCTCGTTTTTGATCTTCACTCCTGTACCGGCGGAATGAGCAAGCTTTCCTGTGTGCGATGTTCTGCCGTGAATCCTTCTGACCGACGGCAAAAGCTCGTCATAGAAAGTATCATAGCATTCCGCACAGCCTACCTTGCCGCTTCTTGCAATGTCCTCAAAGCTGCTGCCGCAGCACTGGCAGCGTTTCCTGGTTTTCGGTGCGCCTATACCCTCCATAAAGCTGCCAAACAGCTTGTCAAGGTCAAACCCGAAGTCTCCGAGGAAGGAACCGTAACCGTACTTCTTTGCGCAGTCGCTGCAAAGACGGTACTCTTTAAGCTCACCGTTCATTATTGTTTTGATGTGTGTAGTTGCCTGTTTCTTTTCGCATGACTGACATAACATAAATATCTCCTCCGTTCTTTTTATTTGCAGGCTCAATAAAGCCTGTCCTTTGTGTTTTCCGGCGTGTCACGTTTGCAGGACCACTACGGTGACGAGCATGTTTTTCATCACCGCTGCCCGCAGCGTGTCCCGCGACTCCTGCGGAACGTTTTTGTAAGCCTTATCGGAAAGTGCCGACATTATCAGCATTTTCTCGTAGGTATCCAGCAAGCCCCGGCCTGCCATATTGTCAAGTATGGTGGCGGCAGTTGCCTCCGAAATGCGGTCGCCGACGGAATTGACCACATGCATTATGGCGATCCTCCGGTCGGTCGTGATACGGGTAATGCGGATGTATCCGCCGCCGCCGCGCCTGCTCTCTACAATATACCCCTGTTCGGGCGTGAATCTTGACGATATAACGTAGTTGATCTGACTTGGCACACAGCCCAGTATACCAGCTAACTCGTTGCGCTGTATCTCGGCATTGCCGTCGCTCTCATCAAGCATGTTCAGTATGTACGCCGCGACAATATCACTCATTTTCATAACGGTCACTTCCCATCGGGTACTCATTTTTGCTCAGGTCGGATATTCAGGCAGCCTGTATATCAGGGCACTCAATATCTTTCGTATCTGTGTTTGACTTTCTTTGACCTTGTAGCTTTATTATATACTGATAGTCAGAAAAGGTCAAAGTCAAAATAAGTCAAATTTGATTTATTTTACTTGTATCAACATGTATTTTCTCTCGGATTCATTGATTTTCTTATTATTTCTCTGTAAATCGATTTTTTCAGGAAACTGTATCACGCTGACATTTTCTGATGAAACAAAAAAGACGAAGCCTCTCTGCATTGAGAGTGACTCCGCCCTGTTTGCCAATAAAAGGATAAAGTGTTTCGCCTGTCGGGTGCGTGACCGCACTGGACGGTTATATTTTGGAAACAAACTTTGCATCGTCGCCTTATCCGTTCCCAAAACGAAATCGGCAGCGGAGACCCGCGCCCCACCGAAAACGCTGTTTATCATTTTCAGAGTTCCACGGATTCAGGTTATAAATAATCGTTACCAAAAATATTCAAGCCGCTTTGCCTTAACCCATATGACCGCACCACAGAACACATACCGGAAGTCCTGCCAGAGCATCCTCCAAATAATTTTTAGTCCAATCATAGTCCTCAAACTGCATAAAACAGGGACCCATAACCTTATCAAGTATTTCTCCGGCTTTCATGCCGAGGTACTCTTTTGCAAGCTCTGACAGCATATCATAATATGTGACAAAAAACTCAAACAGGACCGAAACATCGTAGTTATAAAAATGGGAACAGTCAGCACAGACGATCAGAAATCCGGTACACATCTCATCCATAATACTCTCGGAAAAGACAGGAGCATCTCCATCGTAACGGTCACCGTGTCCGGAATAGTATTCTAAGATAACCGCGCCCATCAGTTTTTTGACGGCTTCTCCGGACAGCTCCTGTTGTCTGATTTTTTCAATATACTCCCTGTTGCTCTGTTCTCTCAGCTCTTTTCTTCTTTTTATGTAAGGAGAAACTTTGCTGTTATAATCCTCTCCCGTTTCGCAGTATTTTGAGAGCTGATCTAAAAATCTGACGATACCGGTCCTGTGCTCCGACTTCATATATCCGTCAAGACCCAGAATTGCAATATCTGTTATCTCCTCATGGTACCAACTGTAAACCTCGTCAATAACATAAAAAGGAAATTCTCCAAGAGGATGGATATCTCCGTTAATACGCCTGAAATCACACTCAAATCCATATTCATCTTCAAACCATTTCAGATCCCTCTTGAAAAAATCTCTGTCAAGGTCATTGCCGCTGCAGGCATATTTATATTCGGCCTCCAGTCTTTTGCTGATGGCTTCTTTGATATCCCTTTTGACAGGGCTCAGATCACCGACAGTAAAAATAAAGCTTGAACTGGAGCTGTTGGTAACAAAGTCAGTTCTTATTTTCATTCGCTTTCACCCTATCTCTGCATATCACGATTTCCGGCATCAGAGGACAGCCGCCCTTACAGTAGTTCCGGCGGCCGGGGTTCGGACATTCCGGACAGGCAGAGCGCATTTTATCCCTGATTTTTTCAAATTCTCCGGAATGCCACGCCTGCTCTATCGTATTTTCACGCAGACTGACGGTATGACCCTCATCCTCAGCGCAGAAGCTGCATGGGAGCATTTTCATATCGGCAGAAATATACGCCGACCACCTTGCGGCCTCGCAGGTGTCAAGGAATTCCGGCAAGGTACCGGCAAGACTGAGCAGAGCCGGTACAGAACAGGAATCAAAGCCTATTTTATACGGGAATTTTTCCTTGTCTATGCACTTCAAAAGGGCCTGAAAAGCTTCGTTGTCATTTGTTATGATCTCCTCCCTTGTACCAAGACCCCTGGGCTTGTGCAGAAGAAATATAACGGCGTTTATCCCCTCAGGAAACCCGCTGCCAAGACTTTCACTTTTGTTTTGCAGACGCAGCAGAGCTTCATCAACAGTCGATTTTGACAGAACATAATGGATATTCGTTTTTACACCTGCCCCCAAAAGCGTATCAATTGCTTTTAAGGTATAGTCACTCCGGTACCAGCTTACGGCAGCGGCGCCGCAGTATTTTTTGCACAGCTTTGCAATTTCCTCCGTCATACCAAAGCCGGACGTGGTGAAATTCGGGACAATACCGTTTTCTCTGCATATTTTCAGAATTTCTTCAAAATGCTCATGCTGGTCGGGGTCGCCTCTGCCGCCCAGTGCAAACTGATATGTCCTGCCCCTGCACTGCTGTGCAATGCTTCTGAAATCCTCAAGGCTCATATTCGGCTCATGGATTTCCGATCCACTCTGATAGCACTGCACTCCGGCTTTCAGGCAAAGACCGCTTTTTCCGTGCCTGCAGTGCCCCATAATGCCAACGTCAAGCAGTTCGGGAAATACACCCATAAAAGCATCGGAATAACAAGCCCTGCCGTTTTCGTCTTTGCCTATCCTGACATATCTTCCTGTCTTTTCATTAAAAGCGGAAACATAGTTTTTTTCGTTATGTAATTGCATATTCTCACCTCAATCTCCGGCAAACACCGGTACAAGCGCATAAAAGGGCCTTATTTCACCACATTCTTCCGGAGATAGGAATTCATTGATTTGAGAAGCCGTCAGCCACTCTACGGAATTTCCGTTTTTGAATAACTCGGCGTAGGTATAATATGATCTGTCGGCACTATTACAATGCCATATCTGTCCGAACTCCGGGAATATTATGGTGCTGTCAAATACCATAAGTGTATGGTCCCTCTTATTTTTCCGTTCTTCTTTGCTGAATCTGATGATCGTCCTGTCGATATATCTGTTTCCTGAGCTGACTTTAAGTATGTGGGAAACATATTTGTCCTCTGCCGCTGTAACCGCCCTGAATTTTTTCAGTAACGCTTTGGTTTCCTCTATACTCTCATCAAGATACCTATGATACTCTTCAGCTTTAAACTCATCCTTGATAATATCAAAAATATATCTGCCGCCTCTGCCTGTTCCCTTTCTCTTGCCCGATTTTTCTCTTCTCAGCCGTCGAAGCTTGCTTTCCTGCTGTTTTATAAAATCGTCAATATTCTCCCACAGTCCCGTTGTCAGAACATTCTTCATATCATAGCCAAGAAAATCATAGCACATCCCACATTCAAGATCTCCAAGCTTATCCGCATTCCTGAGGTCAAGTATATATCGCCTGAAAATGCCTTCACCCACAATGACATCCGTCACACAGCCGAACTGACTGCACACACGGAAAACAGTATCCTGAAAGCTTTTTTCCGTTTTGATCACCGGCACATCCTCCGGCACCGGAACAAGGTCATTTGACGGTGCATAGGTAGACAGGCTGTAATCGTCCCAATTCTCAAATAGCAGCTTTAACTCTTCAGACTGAACGGCTGTCCAGCTGTGATCTGAGAAAGCCGTTTCTATATCCCTTCTGTATTTCGGCTTGACTATTCCCTTATATTCAAATGAACAATAGTAGCTCATACCTCTTTTACTGAAGCAGAATCCCGGATTATACGGTTATTCCGCTCCAGCTCCTCCAATGTACACGGAACATAACCGTTCATCATACAGCCGGCATTGAAAGCTCTTTCCTGCATTATCATAAACCTGCCCTCTTCTCCGATTATCCTGTGAATGTGACCATAAACATGCATAATGATCTCTCCTTAGGAATTTTTGATCTTATCAGAGAGACCCGCTTTCAGGCCTCTCCGCCGTCGACAGTTGTTTTCGCAGCATGTAGGCTGTATCAGCAGACTACACGCTGACCTCATTGCATTTTACGGTTTTATTCTTGTATTCGATGAAGGTGTAGATCGTGTCCCTGGTCCTGACAATGTGTTTAAGCTCATTGCGGTTTATCATCTCCGATTCGTGCCTGCTCACGACCGTCGTATGTATCCTTACACCAAGGTCACTGTCAAGGACATACATTCTATCACCTATGCCGATATAAGGGATAAGGCCTCTGAAGCCTTCAATTCCATTATAAACGAAATTGTCAGGGGTGATCTTGTTCTTCCCGTCCAGTCCTGTAACAGAAACTATTTTTATATTCATCATATCTACAGTATTGTAAAGCACCGGCTTTGTTATAATGAAAGCATCCTTACCGTATTTTATGCCAAGCGGCATCAGCAGACTATCCAGATAACCGAAGGACGGATCATCCTCATCATCCTCGTCATCATCAGCGCTGTCGGTCTCATCATCCTCATCTTCATCAAGATTCAGATCCCATTCCTCCTCTTCGTCATTGGCAAAGCACCCGGCATCATCGTCCTCGTCGGAGTCGGCTTCCCATTCTTCCTCTTCAAGATCAACGACCCAATCCTCATCAGTGTCTCCCCATTCATCATCCGCTTCATCTTCAGATAATTCTGAGGGGATATTTTTATAGTCTCTCGAATTGATATAATCATCACAGCTTTCATACCCGGAATAAAGGGTGTCCAGAAACTCGGAGATGCACTCATAATGCTTCGGGTCATAGGAATACTGATCGTTTGAATCCACTAATTCCTTGATACCATATCTGCTTGTTATACGACAGCCCAGCAGAGGGATGTATCTGCCTGTCTTTTTTGAGAAAATAACCTGCATGGATATCTCTTTGTTCTTCCCGTAATAGACACGCCCAAGATCATAGTCCTCTTCGCTGATGCCGGCTATTTCATATAAAGAGAAATTCTCAGGCTTGCTTTTTTCCTTATCAGAGAGAGTCACATACTCAGACGGAACTCCCTCAAGGAAATTGATATTTTCTCTTGTCAGCTTTCCGGGAGTAATTCCCACTAAAGAGAAGAGACGCGCGGCTGTATTAAGCTCGACGTATTCTTCAAATCTGAGATTTGAGAGATCACCTGAATCCTTTTCAAGGTGCTTTTCGTCTATCAGGTCTTTCATAGCCACATACTCATAATTCAAGCCCATTCGCCTGTACGCCTTAAGTTGGGCTCCTAATCTTTCAGCGTAGTTAAAAACAACGTTTGTTTTTTCCGTAACGATCATCCTTTCATTTTTTACAGCTTTTGCTGTTTGAACTGATTATACCGGATCGATATGGGTAAATATCCCCCAAATCAAAAAAATACAATTCAGCCCGTTCTTTGCTGTACAAAAATGCGCCCAACTGTTTCCGGCTTTTTTTTAGCCTTGACAAGTCAAAAGGCCTGTGTTAGCATAAAGAAAAACAGGAAACGGAGTGATATAATATGACAAAATCTCCCAAAACGGTTCAGGTCAAAGAAAAGAAGCCAAGAAAGCCCAGGAGCGAAAAAAAATGGGAAGACAGTATGATGTATTACTGCATTCTTTGTGAGCTGAAAAAAGAAGCGGATAATAATGTTCCTCCTGACAAGTCATATAAAGGCATTACCGTCAGCACACTCAGCAAGCGCTTAGAGAGTTATACAAATCTGAATATTGGTGACGGATATAATCACCGCGATTCTGTTCAGAAGCATCTGACTGATCTGATGAAATTCGGAAAGCTTACCGGGCTCTTCACCATAATCGAACATATCGAAGAAAAGGTCAAAGATAAGAATAATATAAAGGTTTATACATATTATAAATACAAGGACACACTTGACCCGGCTATGCTGAGACTGATATTTGAATCTGTTTCACGGATAAAGGGCATACAAATCAATGAATACAGTCTCATAAGCAAATTCATAAGCGGATACCACAATGAGGCTCTTACATCAAAGATCGATCATAAAACCGGCATCCTTGCAAACAGCTATAACCCCGCAGAGCTTCACGAAAACCTGAAAAGACTGTATTATGCGATCGATGAGAATATCTCTGTAACAATAAGATACGGCGACTACGGACCTGACAAAAGGCTTCATCCCCGGAAAGGAAAAAGCGGAAAAGAAAAGCTGTATGTGATCTACCCTATAAGGATCCTGGTATCTCTCGGACGGTGTTATGTTCTGTGCAGGCATAAAAATTTTGATAACCTTTCATACCTGCGTGTTGACAGGATAATTGATGTCATTCCCAATGTGAACAGCACAGCTCAGGATAACATCAGACTTCTTGAAACCAATTCTGCGCTGAAACATTATGCAAACAGGCTTTATGTCTATGCCGGAGATATGATATCAGTAGAGCTGGAAACAGATAAAAAGCATATCAACGATATAATAGACTGGTTTGGCAGCTCTGTGAATTTTATAAAAACCGGCGAAGACAAATACTCCGTTACAGTAAAGGCTACAGAACAGGCAATTATTTTCTGGGCTTTACAGTATTCGCAGTATATTACAGTAAAAAAACCGGAAAATATCATTGATAAGATCAAATCAGCTCTTGAAACTGCCCTTGAAAAATACAGTCAGCAATAATATTGTCCAGTGCGGTCACGCACCCGACAGGCGAGACCCGCCCCTGCTTTTGGTTCCGGCAAATTTACACCCCGCCGGGCAGCCGGGCAGAACACACCCATTGGGTGATGATCAGAGTATCAGACTTCTGATCGTAAAGCTCTGTTTTTCCTGATTTCATCTGTTTTTGATATTAGACTTCCTCGGATTCAGGTATGATTTACCCCGACAGGAAAGCTCGGTTCATGATTTACATTGTGCGGCTCAAAAATCCTTGACAAACAGGACGCGATAATATATAATTGTTATTGCAGATTTAT
Source organism: Clostridia bacterium (assembly GCA_017454565.1). Classification (GTDB taxonomy): domain Bacteria; phylum Bacillota; class Clostridia; order Oscillospirales; family Acutalibacteraceae; genus UBA1213. The sequence goes on along the minus strand of JAFTCS010000057.1, from coordinate 120 downwards.
AAGCCGGTGTGTCGGAATGGCAGACGATGCAGACTCAAAATCTGTTGGTGGCAACACCGTGTGGGTTCGAGTCCCACCACCGGCAGAAACGCCCCCTCGCTTATGGGCGATGTCCTAAAC
>JAFTCS010000056.1 GCA_017454565.1 Clostridia bacterium | reverse complement strand
TGGAAAAAAACAATCGCTTAAATTGAAACGCTATGTTATTCTTAACAATCCCGAAAAATATCTCCGTTCGATTTTAGAAATGTAAAAAAATTACACTACAGTTCTTTTTTTGGGGATACATATTTTCATGCGTTTGTCCTGAGTATAGAGCGATAAACATTGACAGGAGAAATAAAAAGATGTAAAATTATGTATAAGTATGAATTGATTTATGCTTTAAGAAATGAGGAATAAGGAAATGTCAAACAATATAGATTTGCTCAAAGAGAGATTAAAGGATCTTTGTGACGAGTACAGAAGACATAACGGTTTCAACGCAAAGGACTATCAGACATACGGCGTCAAGAGAGGTCTGCGCAATCCCGACGGTACAGGCGTAATGGCAGGACTGACCAATATCTGCAATGTTCACGGTTTTATGATGGATGACGGCGTGAAGGTGCCCGATGAGGGCAAGCTCACATATCGCGGCGTCGATGTAAAGGATATAATCAGGGCTTGTATAGAAGAGGACCGCTTCGGATATGAGGAGGTCGCATGGCTGCTGCTTTTCGGCTCTCTGCCGACTAAGAGTCAGCTTGAAACTTTCAAGGACACACTCGGCTGGCTGCGTGAACTGCCCGACAACTTTGTGGAGGACATGATAATTAAATCTCCCTCAAAGGACATAATGAACAAGCTTGGCAGATCTGTGCTTGTGCTTTATTCATACGACGATAATCCGGATGACACCTCCCTTGAGAATATTATGAGGCAGTCCATAACGGTGCTTGCATGCCTGCCTACCATAATGACATACGCTTATCAGGTCAAGAAAAGAGCTTTTGACAAGGAGAGCATGTTCTTCCATCCGGTTGATCTGAAGCTTTCTACCAGCGAGTCTATTCTCAGGGCGCTTCGTCCGGATATGCACTTTACGGATACCGAGGCAAAGCTGCTTGACCTTTGCATGATACTCCACGCCGAGCATGGCGGCGGCAACAACTCCACCTTTGCGGCAAGAGTGCTTTCTTCCTCGGGTACAGATACATACGCAACCGTATCCGCGGCTATCGGAGCTTTGAAGGGTCCGCGTCACGGCGGCGCAAATCTGAGGGTCCGCAAAATGATGGAGGAGCTGAAGAGAGAGGTAAAGGACTGGAGCGATGAGGAGGAGATATACAACTATCTTGCCGCGATCGTAAGAAAAGAAAAATGTGACGGTTCCGGCCTTATCTATGGCTTTGGACACGCTGTATATACGCTTTCCGACCCGAGAGCGGTTATTCTGAAGCAGACTGCCGAAAAGCTTGCCCGTGAAAAGAATATGACCCGTGAATACGAGCTTTATAAGACAGTGGAAAAGCTTACCCCGTCTGTGCTTGCGGAGGTTAAGGGCAGCAGCAAGGTGATATGCGCAAACGTGGATTTCTATTCCGGCTTTGTTTATGATATGCTGGGCATCCCCAGCGAACTGTTCACGCCTATTTTTGCTATTTCAAGAATAGCGGGCTGGTGTGCTCACAGGATAGAAGAGGTGACCTACGGCGGCAGGATTATCCGTCCGGCATACCGCGCTATGGTCGGCTCAAAGAAATATATACCGATCAGCGAAAGAAAATAATCATAAAGGAGTGCTGATAATGACATTGAAAAAACTTTTGATACCGTCTATAATCCTTACGTTTATCGGACTCACATTCAAGATCGGCGACACTGTGTTCAATCTGAACGGCAACGGCTTTTTTCTTGGCTCCGATGTGTGTAATATAATTGTAGGCTGCGCGTTTGTACTGCTTTTTGTTATCGGCTTTGTTATGTCGGTTTCAGACAGGAAAAAGGAGTTTGTCTCCGAACCGTCAAAGAATATTGCCTGCGGTGTGTCCGGCTTTCTGGCCTCTGTTATGATAATCGGCGTGGGTGTGGTGCAACTGCTTGCATGGAACGGCGTAAATATCGTTGAGAATATTCTGGCGATTGCCGCGGGCTTTGTACTGCTTTATGAATCGTGCATTTCGTTCACCGGCAGCAACGGCATGAAGAAGATACCTGTGGTGGCTCTTATAGTGCCCATCTGGAGCTGCATGCGTTTTGTGAGCCTGTTTGTTGACTATACCACCAAATCTCTCAAAGCGGTTGAGCTTTTCGACATAATCGAAGTGGCCTTCCTGATGCTGTTCTTCTATTATCAGTCGATGTATTTTGCAGGGGTCAACAATAAGCTTTCTGTTCGCAGAGCGCCCGTTTACGGTTCTGTGTTTATTATGACAGGTCTTATTGTTGTGGCTGACCTGTTCATCAAGATGTTCACAGGCCCCCAGACGGTCACAAATGTTGACACACAGATAGTACAGCCCACCATAACCAACATTCTCACGCTTGTGGGTGACTTCTTCCTTTGTGTTTATGCCTTTCTGCTCATTCGCGACATGCTTTCGGGAGCTGAAAAGAGCATTGCTTCCGGAGCTGTCGGCACGGAAGAGGATACCGATGGCGATGAAAGCGAAGAACTTCCAGTAAAGGCTCCTGCAAAGCCCTTCAAGGTTACTATCCCTGATGACGTTATTTCTCCTGAGTCGAAAAGCGAGACGGATGCGGAGGACAGCCCGGAAGAAAATACCGGGTCTGATGCTGAGCCGGAGGAAAAACCGGAGCAGGAAACGGAAGAAAGTATCGAGGACAAGCTGCCGCAGGTGGCAGCTCCGGCGAAGGATCCCGGAGATACCGAAAGCGGCGCATACTCCGACCTTCTTGATATGATCGACAAGATGTGATCCTGCCGACGTGACGGCATGAAAAGTCCAAAGTCCTCCAAATGTCCCCCGCTTTGAGGGGAATGTCAGCGAAACTGACAGGGGGAGTTTCCACGACAAGCTATTGTGTCCACCGCAGCCCCGCGCCCCAGCGAATTGGGAGCGCAGGCGCAGTGAAACAAGTGCCCTTGGGGTGCTCTGCGCCGAGGGCGTAGCTTCGCCTTATTACTCTATATCGCAAGAAAAAAGGAGATCAAAATAAAATGAAATTAGGAATCGTAGGTCTGCCCAATGTGGGTAAGAGCACACTGTTCAATGCTATAACAAACGCAGGCGCACAGTCTGCAAACTATCCTTTCTGTACCATAGAGCCGAATGTGGGCGTTGTGGCTGTGCCTGACCCCAGACTTGACAAGTTAGCGGAAATGTATGAGCCGGAAAAGTACACTCCGGCAACCATAGAATTCGTTGATATAGCAGGTCTTGTAAAGGGCGCTTCAAAGGGCGAGGGTCTTGGCAACAAGTTCCTTGCGAATATTCGCGAGGTGGACGCTATTGTACATGTGGTGCGCTGCTTTGAAAATGATGACATAGTTCACGTCGAGGGCAGCATCGACCCAAGACGTGATATCGAGACCATCAACCTTGAGCTTATACTTTCCGATATGGAGATACTTGACAGGAGGATCGACAAGACCTCAAAGCTGCTCAAGGGCGACAGGAAATATCAGGCCGAGCTGGAATTCTTCAACCGTGTAAAGGAGGCTCTCGGTGAAGGGAAGCCTGCACGTTCGGTTGATTGTACACCCGAGGAGGCTGAACTGCTTTCTATCGTTTCGCTCCTCACCAACAAGCCTGTGATCTATGCCGCAAACCTCAGCGACACGGATTTCAAGGACGGCAGTGCCGACGGCAACCCTTATTTTGCTGTCGTGAAGGAGATCGCTGCCGAAGAGCATGCCGGCGTTCTGCCTATCTGCGCTGAGATAGAGGCGGAGATATCCGGAATGGAGCCGGATGAAAAGGAGCTTTTCCTGTCCGAAATGGGTCTGGAGCAGTCCGGTCTGGACAGACTTATAAATGCCTGTTATGACTTGCTGGGGCTTATTTCTTACCTTACCGCAGGCAAGCCGGAGGTTCGTGCGTGGACGATAAAGAAAGGCACCAAGGCTCCGCAGGCTGCCGGAAAGATACACACCGACTTTGAGCGCGGTTTCATACGTGCCGAGGTAGTGGCTTTTGACGACCTTATGAGCTGCGGCTCTATGGCTGCCGCAAAGGAAAAGGGGCTTGTCCGTTCGGAAGGCAAGGAATATGTAATGAAAGACGGCGACATCGTTCTTTTCAGATTCAATGTATGAGTCATTGGGTTCCTCTTTTTGGGGAACCCTTTTTTATTTGATTTTTCCTTGCAAAATAGCGTGAAACGGTGTAACATTTTAATAACAATAATTTATGATCGTGAGAAAATTTTTGACGGGAGGTATTATTATGAAAACACGAGGAAACAGCATCAGGAAAAAACTGTCGGCACTCCTTGCTGCTGCGGCGATCTTATATTTATTTCTGAAGGGCGTGTTCTATGGTTTGGCGTTGGTATATGACAAGAGAGTACTGAGTGACGAGGATGTCCGTGGATGACCAGATAGCCATTGACGAGCTGATAGTACGGACACAGAAGGCTCAGGAGGAATACCAAAAGAAAAAAGCAGCCGAAGAAGCTGCCTCAAAGGATAACTAAGACTATTATTAAAACAATTGATAAAACCCTGTCCGGGGGCGAGAATCCCCCGGGCGGGGTTTTGGGCTTAGCAGCAATCAGCAGCCGCAGCAGGGCTTTTTGTCAGTGGGAATGTTTGAGGGGAAGAATTCGTTGGTGGGGAATTCTATGCTGCTGAAAAGCTCACAGGGGTCTTCGGAGCTGGAAACACATTCCTTGTGGGGAATGCAGAAGTCGTAGGCGGGAATGAGCATCTGGACGTTCCTCTCAAGCTGGACGATGGAGAAAAGACCGATGGAGACAAGAACCTGCTTGTCGGTCTCGGAGGGCACGAACTCGCCGCCGTAACGGCGCATGATGCTCTCGGGAATGCGGTACTGGGGCATGCAGGCACAGGTGCGCTTGTCGGCAAGCTTGGCGCAGAGCGGGATAGGCTCGGCAACCTGTACGACAGCCTTGGGACAGGTGCGTGTGGCTGAGCGCTGGCCGTCACCGCATTCATCGCTGCATTCAGAACTGAATATCTGTACGCTGCCGTCGCTGCCAAAGAGCACTGCCCGCTTTGAGAAGATGGCAAGTCCCTTAAGCTGCATAGGAAGCGCGTTGGGAGCCATGAATACATCAAGGCATACATCAAAGTAGAAAGTCATATCTACGGCGTAGAAGCCCTTGTTGAAAGGAATAGGCTGCAAACCGATAGATACGGTGCTGACGCTGACGTCGTTGAGTCTGACGGAAGCGGCTTTGTCGATCATGCACTGACCGGGCTTAGTCAGAAGAAGCGGAAGATCTTCGAGGCAATCCTTATCAGAGCAGGAATCGTATATCCGTGAAGCGTTAATGCAGACGGCTTCTTTTATTTTGTCGCTGGGGTAGCAATCCTCGCAGCCGTTGCAGAGAACATTTTCTGGCATTACATTTTCCTCCTTATTGGTGCGTATACCACATATTATGCTTTTGCTATTAAAATGTTCCCTTATACTATAGTAGACGACAAAAATATTCTTACTATAAATGAGCAAATTTAATGAGCCGTTGTGAAAATGCACAAAAAATATTAAGAAGCAAGCATAGCAAATAAACCGGCAATATCTTTTTGAGACTTGCCGAATTCATAAATAAAACGAATATGTTCTGAATGGATAGT
>JAFTCS010000055.1 GCA_017454565.1 Clostridia bacterium | reverse complement strand
TATTTTTGTCGTCTACTATAAAAATTCAAAAGACGAATAATCTGCCGGAGAAAAATTTCAACTTTTAACTTTACAATTTTAACTTTTACATAAGGTTACGCTGGCGGTGAGGGAAGTCTTTTGATAAGCAGGCTGCCGAGTATGCCTATGAGGGCGCCGGAGATCAGACCGGTAAACCATAGGACACTCAGATACCAGCCTATGCCTGCGGTGCTCATTATAACCATAGCGGCGATTATCTGCCCGACATTGTGTGAGACGCCGCCGGCAATGCTGACAGTGACAGGCCGGAATTTACCGATGTATCTCAGCAGCAGCATGACTGTTGTGGAAAGCATGCCGCCCGCCATACTGTAAACAAACGAACTGAACGTGCCGAAAAGCAGCGACACTAAAACTATCCTCAGCAGGTTGACAGTCATAGCAGATACTCCGCCCATCCGGTATAGCGCGATCAGCACCACTATATTTGTAAGACCCAGCTTCATTCCGGGGAAAGCAAAAAACGCAGGCACACGCGCCTCTACATAGCTGAGTATCAGCGCCAGAGCTATAAGCAGACCGTGTGACGCCACGCTGCGCACGGTTCTGCGGCTGTCAGGCTTTTTCATATAATATCACTTCACATATACGTCTGCATCAGTGCCGGAATGTTCGGCGGCACCTGCGGTTATCTCTACAACTACACGGTGCGGCAGACAGATGATCGACTGACCCGTGTATTTTATGGCGCCTGTTTTCATGCACAGTCCGTCGGGACAGTCGGCATCAATTATACACGCTTCACCGTTTTTTATACTTAACACGTTGCTGCCGCCCACACCGCTTACGGTCACGGTGCGCTCTTCATTCAGGCTGTATGCGGCAGTCACTCTGCCGTCGACCCTTACCTCTACTTTCTGACCGCCGCCCGAAAACAGCCGCACACACAGGGCAATAAGTCCGCCGGCAAGCAGCAGTGCCATAATAAGTATAATATCCCTTTTTATGCCTTTGGGTGCATTTTTATTCCCGGACATAATGATCTTCCTTAATACAAAATAGCAGGCTGCCCATCAACGGGTACCTGCTATTATTTTACACTATTTTATTTTATAATTCAATGCTAAGATCCTGCTCACTTAATCAGGCATTTTAACTTTTAACTTTTTATAACGCCTGCTTCATACTTCTGATGTATTCGCCGACATATTCAGGGGCATCAGCGCCGTGTTTTTCAATGAGCTTCACTACGGCTGAGCCTACTATCGCTCCGTCAGAGACAGCCGCCATGTCGTGAGCCTGCTGCGGTGTGGATATCCCGAAGCCGACGGCGACAGGCACATCCGTATTCTCCCGGATGGTCTTTACAATGGATGACAGGTCGGTATTGATCTCGCTCCTCATACCGGTAACGCCAAGGCTCGACACAAGATAAATGAAGCCCTCTGCCTCTCTTGCGATCATTCCCACGCGGTTGGCGGATGTAGGCGCGATAAGCGAAATGAGAGCAACGTCGTATTTATGGCAGATATCCAGAAACTCTTCCTTTTCCTCATAGGGGATATCGGGAAGTATCAAGCCGTCAATTCCGGTCTCGGCACACAGAACTATGAACCTTTCCGCGCCATAGGAAAAAACAACATTCGCGTATGTCATGAATACCAGCGGAATTGTAATGTCCTTTCGCAGGTCGCGCACAAGAGCGAATATTTTATCGGTATTAACGCCGGCGCTCAGCGCACGGATGTTTGCGTTCTGAATGACAGGGCCCTCTGCTGTCGGGTCAGAAAACGGTATCCCCAGCTCTATAAGGTCGGCGCCGTTTGCGGCTGCTGCCCTTACAACTGCGGCAGTCGTCTCAAGGTCAGGGTCGCCGCAGGTTATAAACGGTATAAAAGCCTTTCCGTGTTCAAAGGCCTGTTTTATCTTAGTCATAAATATCCTCCCCGTTGTAGCGCGCAATCGCGGCGCAGTCCTTGTCTCCTCTGCCGGAAATAGTGACCACGATCATCTTGTCCTTATCCATAGTCGGAGCAAGCTTCATGGCATGGGCAACGGCATGGGCGCTTTCAATAGCGGGTATGATGCCCTCGGTCTTTGAAAGATACTCAAAGGCCTTTACCGCTTCATCATCGGTCACAGCAACGTACTGCGCTCTGCCGATGTCGTGCAGATAAGCATGCTCAGGACCTACGCCCGGATAATCAAGCCCTGCCGATATGGAATAGACAGGAGCTATCTGCCCCATGTCGTCCTGACAGAAATAGGACTTCATGCCGTGGAAGATTCCCAGTCGTCCGGTAGAGATGGTGGCGGCAGTCTCAAAGGTATCTATGCCTCTGCCGGCGGCCTCGCAGCCGATGAGCTGCACACCCTCATCCTCAATAAAGTGATAGAAACTGCCTATAGCGTTGGAGCCGCCGCCCACACATGCCAGCACGGCGTCAGGCAGACGCCCCTCTTTTTCCAGGATCTGAGCCTTTGTCTCCTTTGAGATCACCGCCTGAAAATCCCTTACGATAGTCGGGAACGGGTGCGGTCCCATTACGGAGCCAAGGCAGTAATGGGTGTCGTCAATCCTTGAAGCCCACTCCCTCATTGTCTCGGAAACGGCGTCCTTGAGTGTAGCGGTGCCGCTTTTAACAGGCACAACGTCCGCACCCAACAGCTTCATTCTGTACACGTTCAGTGCCTGACGCTTGGTGTCCTCCTCGCCCATGAAAACAACGCATTCCATACCCATAAGAGCTGCGGCTGTGGCGGTAGCAACACCGTGCTGACCTGCACCGGTCTCTGCAATGAGTCTGGTCTTGCCCATCCTCTTTGCAAGAATAGCCTGACCGAGAACATTGTTTATCTTGTGGGCGCCCGTGTGGTTCAGATCCTCTCGTTTGAGATAGATCTTTGCGCCGCCCAGATCCTTTGTCATATTTTCGGCATAATAGAGCCTTGAAGGTCTGTTTGCATACTCGTTGAAAAGAGTCTCCAGTTCCTTGCAGAAATCGGGATCGTTCCTGTACCTGTTGTATGCTTCCTCTAACTCTATCACGGCATTCATCAGTGTTTCGGGTATGTATTGACCGCCGTGTATGCCAAATCGTCCCTTTGGGTTTGTCATATTTCCTCTTCCTTTCTGATGGCAGCACTGCAGCTCCTCACAGCCCTTGCAAAGGCCGCCATTTTTAACCTGTCCTTGTGTCCGTCAGTTTCAATGCCGGAGCTTACATCCAGTGCAAACGGATGCAGAGTCTCTACGGCAGCGGCGGCGTTATCCGCACTGAGACCTCCCGCTAAAAAATACAGTCTGTCCACCGTTTTTACAAGCGACCAGT
>JAFTCS010000054.1 GCA_017454565.1 Clostridia bacterium | reverse complement strand
GGACAATGTGTCTCGAACGCCGCTGTACTTTGTGTACTGCAAGTGAGAGACACGCAGTACAGTGCAAAAGAGACAAGAAAGATGGTGCTTCGGAAGTTTCCGAGGAAGTCTGATCAGGGGCTTTCAGAATCTCGCCTGTCGGCTCTGTAGGTGCATCTGATGTGAAGAGGTGTCCCCACACTCCACTCTCCACACTCCACACTCAATGCAGCACTCAGCAGTTCTGAAATTATTATTCGGAATCGCACTGATTGAATACATAGTATTACATGACTGTCATTCTTCTCCCTGAGAGAGCAGTTCTTCGGCATAGTCAAGAGTCGCTTTTGTCATCTCTACGCCGCCGATAATACGGGCAAGCTCGTTTCTCCTGCCCTCGTGGTCAAGCTGTGTAACGCTTGTGTAGGTCTTTCCGTTGTTCACGGTTTTGGCTATCTTCAAATGGCTGCTGGCAAGAGCGGCTATCTGTGCCTGATGGGTAACGCAAAGCACCTGACGGCTGCGGGATACCTCTTTAAGCTTCAGTCCGACCTTCTGGGATGCGCTGCCGCTGATTCCGGTGTCCACCTCGTCAAATATCAGAGTGTCTATGTCGTCCGTGTCGGCAAGCACGTTCTTGATGGCAAGCATCATTCTGGAAAGCTCGCCGCCGGAGGCTATCTTTGCAACAGGCTTCGGAGCCTCTCCGGGGTTAGCGGAAATGAGTATCTCAATGCTGTCGCAGCCCATGGGATTCAGCTCACATTTATCCTGTTTTACTACAAGCTCCACATTGGGCATATCAAGATAAGACATCTCTTCCTTTACCTGAGCGGCAAACTGCCCTGCGACCTCGCGCCGCTTGTCAGAAAGTGCATTTGCAAGGGAAAGCGCCTCATTATATGCCTTTTTGCAGTCCTGAGCAAGAGCCTCACGGTTTTCCTCATAGCGTTCAAGATATTCCAGCTCCTTGCGGGCGTTTTCAAGGAATTCAAGCATTTCTCCTATAGTGGACCCGTATTTGCGGCCAAGCTTATTGATAAGATCTATCCTGTCCTCGATCTCTTCAAGATCACCCACATCGTTGTCGGCATCGTCAGACATCGCAGCGACCTCGTTGTAGCAGTCCTCAAGCTCATAAACGGCGTTCTGCAGGCGCTCGGCAACGCTCTCGGCGTCCTGATAGACATTCGTGATGCTGCTGATAGAATCGCAGGCACCCTCAAGGGATTGTATGGCTCCGTCAGTCTCATCGCCGCCGTTCAGGAATTCCTTTACCTCGCTGAGAGCAGAGGCTATCTTCTCCTTGTTTTCAATGAGTATGCGCTGCTCTATCAGTTCCTCATACTCACCCTCGTAAAGCCCGGCCTGTTCCAGTTCATTCACCTGATAGCTGAGAAGATCGACTCTGCGCTCACGCTCGGCTTCATCATATTTTGCCTTGTCAAGCTCTGACTTCAATGAACGGTATTTTTTGTAGGCAGCCTGATATCCGGCAATATCCCCCGAAAGCCTGCCCAGCTTGTCTATATAATTAATATGAAGCTCCGGCGACATAAGCTCGTAGCTCTCGTGCTGACCGTGAATATTTATAAGATAAACTCCCACGGCTCTGAGTACGGCAGCAGTTGCAGGTCTGCCGTTTATGCGGCACTTTCCCTTGCCTGAGGTGCTGAACTCACGCTGCAGCAGCACAACATCGTCCTCGGCATCAAATCCGTATTCCCTGAGGGTCTGCAAAGCCTTTTCGCATGGCTCGGAAAATTCAGCACTCACAAAGGCGGTGTCGCAGCCGTTTCTGATAAGGTCCTTGCTCGCCCTGCTGCCAAGTATTGCGTTGATGGAGTCTATTATGATCGATTTTCCGGCGCCGGTCTCACCGGTGAGAACATTCAGACCCTTGCCGAAATCAATACTGGTTTTTTCGATAACAGCAATGTTTTCTATATAAAGATTCGTAAGCATAATTTAACCTCATGGTACAAAATTATTATTGTTCTTCTCGTTCATGAGCCTTTTCAGGTCACTGACAAGAGAAGCCGAGACAGAATCCGTTCTGGTGGCTACAAATATGGTATCGTCGCCCGCTATTGTACCCAGAACGCCTGACCTTTCGGTAGCGTCAAGAGCAGCACAGACAGCCTGAGCCATACCTGTGCGTGTTTTTATCACCACTAAGTTATGGGAGCTTTCCACGCTGATGACAGCGGTGGCAAACAGATACGAATGCGACTCCCGGTCGTCATTCTGTATCATCTCAGAAGCATACTTGTAAGAACCGCTGCCGCTGAGTATCTTTATAAGCCGCATTTCCTTGATGTCCCTGGAAACGGTCGCCTGCGTAACATGAAAACCATCGTTTTTCAGCATATCAAGAAGCTCCGACTGAGTCTCTACGTCATTTTCCTTGATAAGCTCAAGGATACGCGCCTGTCTTCGTGTTTTCATAGCTGCCTGCCTTTCTCAGTGAATTTATCGTTGAGCACCTTATAGAACGTCCTGTCCTTCAGCTTTATAAACTCCGTTTCGGCATCGGATTCGCTGATTATAAGGGTGTCGCTCTTTTTGACAGTAACGGTCACTGCACCGTCAATTGTCAGAAACACCTCGGTGTCGTCATCGCAGGACGCATTTACGGCAAGTATTGAATGGTGGCTAAACACAACGGGTCTTGCAAAAAGCGAATGAGAGCACACGGGAGTCATAAGTATGCACTTCATCGTGGGTTCAACCACCGGCCCGCCTGCAGCAAGGGAATATGCACTTGACCCTGTAGGCGTTGAAATTATAAGTCCGTCTGCGCGGTAGCTGCATATATAGCCTTTATCTGCGGCAAGAGACACATCGATATCTATGAGTCTTGAAAGTGAACCTCTTGAGATAACCGCGTCATTCATTGCGCGGAATTCATGCTCGCCGTTTTTGCCGCAGTGAACTATTTTCAGCATCATACGCTTTTCGATGGAGTAGCTCCCGTCTTTCAGGCGCGAGAGCATGTCCAGCTCGTCCGTTTCAAGCTCGGCGGCAAAGCCCAGCCTGCCGGTATTTATGCCCAGCAGCGGCTTATTGTGAAAGGATGCGTGATAAGCCGCATGTATTATAGTTCCGTCACCGCCGATGGTAAGGATCATATCGGCAGAGCTGTAAAGCTCGTCCACACCCTCAAAAAAGCGTATTCTTTTGTTTGCAAAGTAATCCGAATACTTTGCGGACATCAGCACTGTGATACCAAGCCTGTGAAGCCTGTCGATAACACTGAACGTCGTCTCCGAAGCATTCTTCTTTGTAAGATTGGGTATCACGGCGACCCTGCTTATGCTGTTCATAAAAGCACTTCCTGTCATTTATCAAGCTGCGCGTGAGACTGTGCAACCGTTCCCTCTATGTCTATACCCGGAACAGCCTTTGGAGCGTCCGAACGCCTTATATACAGAAGATATTCAATATTTCCCTCCGGCCCTTTTATGGGAGAGTAATCAAGTCCCAGAACGTCAAAACCGTTTGCAAGGCAGAAATCATATATTTTCCTGATGACTGCGATATGCACCTCACGGTCACGCACAACGCCGTTCTTGCCCACGTTTCCCCTGCCTGCCTCGAACTGCGGCTTTATGAGAGTCACCGCCTCGGCATGCTCTTTAAGCAGCGGTCTTACCGCCGGAAGTACCAGTTCAAGTGAAATAAAGCATACATCCACGCTGAAAAAGTCGATCCTGTCGGGCACCTGTTCCTCGGTTATGTATCTTACGTTAGTGCGTTCAAGATTTATTACGCGTTCATCGTTTCTGAGCTTCCAGTCAAGCTGACCATAGCCGACATCCACGGAATACACCTTTACTGCGCCGTTTTGCAGCATACAGTCGGTGAACCCTCCCGTAGACGCTCCGATATCCATGGTTATCATGCCGTCAAGCTTTAAAGAAAAGCTGTTCATTGCCTTTTCAAGCTTCAGACCTCCGCGGCTGACATATTTAGGCTTTGCACCTCTCATCTCAAGCTTCACTGTATCGGGATACGTTGTGCCGGGTTTGTCGGATTTCTGGCCGTCAACATAAATTATGCCTGACATGATAAGCGCCTTGGCTTTTTCCCGGCTTTCGGCAAATCCTGCCTCAAACACCATCAGATCCAGTCTTTTTTTTGATGGCATCTATCTTTCCTCCAATACTGACGTCGTTCTTTATCCTTATCTCTATCATTTTAGCATCAAGTCCGGCTTTGTGCAGGGTCGAATCCGTTTTTGCCTGCGGAACGAGTCCGTTAAGTGCAATATTATGGTATTTGCCCCCGAATCCGGTCTGATAAAGGCAGAAACCGAAGTATTCACCCAGACCGCCTGTCCTGACGCCCTCTTCATAGAAGTACACGCTTTCAAAGCCCTTTGCTTTCATAAGCGTTCCTATAGGCAGAGGAAGGATGGTGTTGAGCTTGAGTATACATACATCTATCCCCTGCTCTGCAAGCCTTTCTCTGGCAATGCAGGTCTGCGAGAACTCTCTGCCGTAGGTCACTATGAGAATTTTTGCATTCTCATTGCCGTAAATCGAAAACGGCTTGCCTGTAAATTTATAATCCTCTGGAAGATACAATTCTCCGCCTCTGGGATATCGGATAGCCACAACTCCCTCAGTGCTGAAAAGAGCTTTTTCAAGTGCGGCATCCAGTTCACTGAAACACGACGGAGAGTAGACGGTAACATTCGGTATTGTGCGCAGAAAAGCAACATCGTAAATACCCTGATGAGTCTCTCCGTCCTCACCTACGATGCCCGCGCGGTCAATGCACAGAACTATATGCAGCTTCTGCAGGGCAGCGTCATGCAGTATCTGGTCATAACCTCTCTGCAAAAACGTGGAGTACACAGCAAATACCGGCAGCATACCGTTTGCAGCCAGACCCGACGCAAAGGTAACGGCATGCTCCTCAGCAATGCCAACGTCAAAAAATCTGTCCTTGAACTTTTTCGAGAACGCGCTCAGTCCGGTACCTATTGACATGGCAGCGGTTATGGCGCAAAGCCGCTTCTCCTGCATGGCGATCTCGCACATCTTCCTGCCGAAGATATTTGAATAGCTCTCGCCGCTTGAGCGCGGTTCTCCCGTTTCAACGTCAAAGGCGGATACTCCGTGAAAGCTCTTAGGGTCGTTTTCGGCATAGCCATAACCCTTGCCCTTCTTGGTGCATACATGTATCAGCACAGGAGAATTCTTGTGTCTGGCAGCCCTGAACGCCACCTGGAGCTGTTCTATATTATGGCCGTCATAAGGACCGTAATAGGTAAATCCGAACTGCTCGAAGAGATTGTTCTTCTGCCCGAAAAATTCATCCCTCATCCAGTCCTTCACATGCTTCATTCCGCTGGTAACGGGCTTTCCCACAATGGGGACCTTTTCAAAGCGGTGCACCTTGGTTTTTGCCCGCAGATACCCGGGGCGTATCCTCATGCGGGAAAGGCTTCTTGCCATTGAGCCGACGTTATGTGATATCGACATTTTATTATCGTTGAGTATAACAATGAGATTCTTGCCGGAACGTCCGGCATTATTAAGACCCTCATAAGCAAGGCCTCCGCTCAGGGCACCGTCGCCGATGACCGCAACGGTATATGCCTTGCTGTTTTTTATCTCCTCCGCACAGGCAATGCCCAGTGCCGCGGAGATAGAGGTACTGCTGTGACCCGTATCAAAACAGTCGTACTCGCTTTCGTTCCTTTTCGGGAAGCCGGAAAGTCCGTTTTCTGTACGAATGGTATTTATCTGTGAACACCTGCCGGTTATCATCTTATGGGCGTAGCACTGATGTCCCACGTCCCAGACTATTTTATCCTTGGGGGTGTCGAAAACACTGTGTATAGCAATAGTCAACTCAACCACGCCCAGATTTGACGCTAAGTGACCTCCGTTTTTTGCCACTGTCTCCACGATCCTCTCACGGATCTCACCCGCCAAACGATTCAGCTCGTCAGTGGACATTTTCTTGATATCCGCAGGAGAGCTTATTGTATCCAAAAGACTATCGTTTGTCATAAATCCATCACCACACACGTTTTAAAAAAAACTATGGCCGTTTTTCTTTTCCTTTTTGTTTCACTCAATATTTGTATAATTATACATCATTTTCAGTAACAATGCAAGTAATTGCCCACTGTCATAACGGAAATCATTTTTTGTGGGGCAGCCACCTCGGGGGAAACCTTTTTGGGAAAAAAGGGTTATCCCCCGAACCCATTTCCAAAAAAACTTGTATTGCTCAACATAAAGAGCAGCAATGATTTTCCTGAAATATTATCCGGGGAATTCTGATATATCTCAGCTGCGCCTGTCACGAAGCTTTCCGGCAAAATCCGAAAGGAAAGAGGTGTCGCCGCCGAAAGCCGAAAGTGAGCTTACGGCTTCATCGGTCAGCTCGGCTACAAGACTCCTGCACTTTTCAAGTCCAAGCAGCGAAACGTATGTGGATTTATCGTTTTCCGCGTCACTGCCGATGGGCTTACCCAATGTAGCCTCGTCAGAGGTCACATCCAGCATATCGTCAACTATCTGGAAAGCAAGACCTATGCACTCAGCGTATTCTGCAGCGGCTTTCTTCTGTTCATCCGAAGCACCTGCCGAAATACATCCCAAAAGACAGGCCGCCTTGATGAGAGCGCCGGTTTTCAGCCTGTCCATAAGGCGCAGACGATCTATTGCAACGCTTTTGCCCTCGCTTTCAAGGTCAATTATCTGTCCTCCTATCATGCCTTCAGCGCCTGCACATGAAGCCAGCAGTCTGCCTGCAAGAGCGCACTTCTCAAACCCGTTGAGCCTTACCGCCTTTTCCGAAAGAACGGTTTCAAAAGCGAGAGTAAGCAGTGCATCTCCGCCCAGCACAGCAGCAGCCTCACCAAAGATCTTATGGTTGGTAGGCTTTCCGCGTCTCATATCATCATCGTCCATACAGGGAAGGTCATCGTGAATAAGCGAATATGTATGTATCATCTCAATGGCACATGCAAACGGCATGGCGGCCTCCTCAGTGCCGCCGCACAGCCTTGCGAACTCAAGTACCAATACCGGTCTGACACGCTTTCCGCCTGCTGTAAGGCTGTACTTCATGGATTCTATCACCGTACGTATGCTCTCGTCGTCCGCCGGAAGATAGCTCAGCAGAGCATTTTCGATTTTTTCAGGACGGTCAGTCATAGTCATTCCTCCTCATCCTCTTCGGATAATATTTTAAGCTTCTGTTCGGCATTTTTGAGTATCTCATAGCACTCCTTTGAAGCCTTCATTCCCTGTTCAAAAAGATCCATGCTATCTGAAAGTGACAGTTCTCCGGCTTCAAGCTGCTTTACTATCTCTTCAAGTTTTGCTATGGAAGGCTCGTACTGTGCAATATCATACATTGTCTTTTTCCCTCCTGCTCAGAACGGCACAGTCAAGCTGACCATCCTGCATGATAATACTTATCCTGTCGTTTTCGTGCACATCCGCTGCGGAGCGCAGTGTTTTGTGATCCTTTTCGGCTATAACATAGCCCCTTGCAAGCACCTTCAGCGGACTCATGGCGTCAAGCTCTGCACCAAGCTGTGCAAGCCGCGCCTTTTCTTCAGAAATGCGTGTGTTTCCTATGGCAGTCAGCCTGTCTCTGAGCATATCAAGCTTCATTCTGCGAAAACGGACAAGCTCCACAGGTGAGCGCATAACTCCGGCACTGCTTAGTCTGTCAAGCCGCAGCTTTTCATGCTCTATCCTTGTACGCATCAGCCTCGAAAGTCTGCTGCGGTAAGCTTCTATCTCCGAGATCATCGCACTCATCTCAGGAGATACCAGCTCCGCACCCGCAGACGGTGTTGACGCGCGGACATCTGCGGCAAAGTCGCAGATAGTAAAGTCCGTTTCGTGACCCACCGCCGAAACTATGGGAACACTGCATTCATATACGGCTCTTGCAAGCCCTTCATCATTGAATGCCCACAGATCCTCTGCGGATCCGCCTCCGCGGCCGATAATAACAACATCGGCACACTTGTTTTTGTCAAAATACCTCACTGCCCTTGTAAGCTGCGCAGATGCACCGTCGCCCTGAACCAATACAGGATACAGCACCACTTCCGCAGCAGGATAACGCCTTTTGAGTATACGAAGTATATCCTGCAAAGCAGCGCCCGTGGGAGAGGTAATGACTCCTATTTTGGAAGGATAAGCCGGCAGCGGCTTTTTGTGAGCCTCGTCAAACAGTCCCTCCCGAAGAAGCTTATTCTTCAGCTGTTCAAAGGCAAGGTTAAGAGCACCCACACCAAAGGGCTGCATGTCGTCAATGTAAAGCTGATAGGTGCCCGCTGCATCATAAAGGCTTACTCTTCCGCGCACAAGCACCTTCATGCCCTCTTTTGGCCTGAATTTCAGCAGCTTCGCGCTGCCTGCAAACATAACGGCCTTTATTGACGCCTTGTCGTCTTTGAGAGTCATATATATGTGCCCTGAACGGCTGTGCACCGTAAGGTTGGATATCTCACCCTGCAGCCACAGTGATTTTAAATTCCGGTCGGATTCTATAAGCATTCTCACATACAGGTTCAGTCCCGACACGGTAAGAATATTGTTATCCATAATCATCACTTACTCAAATCTTATTTGTCCGTCCTGTGCATCGGGCATGTCAAATCCTAAATGCAGACAGGCGGCTCTTGTTATGCAGCGTCCTCTCGGTGTACGGTTGAGGAAGCCGATCTGCATGAGATACGGCTCAATAACGTCCTCGATGGTCACGGCCTCCTCGCCTATGGCAGCGGCCAGTGTTTCCAGTCCTACAGGGCCGCCGCGGTAGAATTTTACAAGCGCCGTGAGCATTCTCCTGTCGTTCGAGTCAAGCCCCAGCTCGTCTATTTCCAGACGTTCAAGCGCTGTCTGTGCTGTTTCAAGGGTTATGACACCGTTTGACATTACCTGAGCAAAATCGCGCACACGCTTCAGCATACGGTTGGCTATTCTCGGGGTACCTCTTGAACGCGAGGCTATTTCAAGCGCCCCGTCATTTTCTATGGCTATGTTCAGTATGCCCGCGCTGCGCTTGATTATCAGAGCAAGCTCTTCCGGAGTGTAAAGCTCAAGCCTTAACGATACTCCGAATCTGTCCCTGAGCGGTGCTGTAAGCTGTCCTGCTCTTGTTGTAGCCCCCACAAGAGTAAAGTGCGGAAGCGGCAGATGATACGAAGCCGCCATCTGACCCTTTCCGGTCACTATATCTATGGCAAAGTCCTCCATCGCCGGGTTGAGTATCTCCTCTACCGCCCTTGATATGCGGTGTATCTCATCAATAAAAAGCACATCGCCTTCGTTGAGGTTGGTAAGTATCGCCGCTAAATCGCCGGGTTTTTCTATGGCAGGACCGGAGGTTATACGCAGGTTCACGTTCATTTCGTTGGCTATTATTCCGGAAAGTGTGGTCTTGCCAAGTCCGGGCGGACCGTACAGCAGAACATGGTCAAGACTTTCGCAACGCTGTTTTGCAGCCTCTATGAATACCGCAAGATTCTGCTTGACCTTCTCCTGACCGATATAATCCTCAAGCCTGCGCGGACGCAGCGGATTGTCGCTGTCACTGTCGCCCATTATCTCGGTAGGAGACACTATCCTGTTTTCAAAATCAAGATCGTCCATTATTTTTTCCTTTCATATTATCGTCATTGCTTTCCAATGGCTCTCAGGGTCTCTGAGATGATCTTTTCGACCGGAAGAGACGGGTCTATGCCCTTCATAAACGGCAGCACCTCGTCCGGCGTGTATCCAAGCACTGCCAGCGCACCGATCGCCTGAGAAATATTTCCCGCTGACAGCGGTGCCGCAGGAACGCTCTCCTCTATTCCCGAAACCGGTTCGGCAATGCCAAGCTTTTTTATCTTATCCTTTAGTTCAAGGATTATCCTCTGTGCAAGCTTGTTGCCTACTCCGCCCGCCTTTGTCAGTGCCTTGCTGTCACCGAGGGATACTGCAAGAGCGACCTGCTCCGGACTGAGCGCCGACAGTATGGACAAAGCCACCTTCGCACCCACTCCGCTTATAGACATCAGCATTTTAAAGCAGTTCATTTCGGCTGTGGTCGAAAATCCGCAAAGCTCCACCGCGTCCTCCCTTACAAGCATGTGGGTATACAGCATTGTATTTTCACCCACCCTGGGCAGACTGCGCAGGGTATTCATTGTCGCCATGCACTTGTACCCTACTCCGCCGCACTCGATGACCACAAAACCCGGCTCGGTATGTACAATTTTTCCGTTAAGACTGTATATCATAAAAATATGTTCTTCCTTTCATATCAGACCTGTCACTTCACTCCGTGATATTCCTTGTGCAGATAGAAAAGCTCCTCCATACCTGCGAGCTGCACCCCATCAAATGTACAGTGCAGAACGTAGGGCATAAAGTCGATTATCCGCAGGAACTGCTCAAAGCCGAATTCAGGCCGGTAATAGTTGATGATCGTTGAAAGCGCCGTTCCGTGGGTGCCGACAAGAATAGTTTCGCCCGCATAATTTGTGAGAATGTCATTGAGCGCCGCCACGTTCCTTTCCTGAGTCGAACGTATGCTCTCGCCGCCTTCCTCGCAGAAATCATGGTCCGCCCAGCGTTTGCGGAACATTTCGCGGCTGTTGCTGCTGCCTCCGGCATTGTCGCGCTCACGGAGTCTCTCGTCAAGAGTCAGCTCCAGACCCATGCTCTCTACCAAAGGCATGATCGTGTCAATGCTCCTCCTGTACGGGCTGGACACTGCCCTGTCAAAGCTCACATTTTTCAGTACCGCAAGTGCCTTATGGCGATCCTCCATGCCCTCGTCAGAAAGCGGAAAGGTTCGGTTCACTCCGCTGCGATAATCGGGCTGTGCGTGACGGACAAAGTAGATATGTGTCATTGTTGAGTCCTCCCCTTGTTGAGAAGTGAGCGCAGAGCCGTACCCGAACACTGTGCATGGCATATAGCTATCGCCAGCGCATCTGCGGTGTCATCGGGTTTCGGCAGCTCGGCAAGCTTCAATAGTCTGCGGGTCATCTCCATTACCTGCGCCTTGTGCGCCTGACCGTAGCCCGTTACAGCCGTTTTCACCTGCAAAGGCGTATACTCACTTATAGGAATGTTGTTGTTCATTGCCGCAAGAAGGATAACTCCCCTTGCCTGTGCCACGTCGATGGCGGTTTTCTGGTTGTTCTGGAAATACAAGCGCTCAATGGACATTTCGTCCGGGTCGTTTTTTATTATTACGGATATCAGCCCATTGTATATCTGCTGGAGTCTCAGCGGAAAGGGCGTATCGGCATCGGTCGTAATCGCTCCGTGATCTATGGCATAATACCTGCCCGCGCTGAACTCTATCACTCCATAACCCACAATGGCATATCCCGGGTCTATTCCTAAAATTCTCATGTTTCTGCTCCAAATGTGTTTTTGCTTTTGTTTAAGTATTCAAGACCGCACTACATTAACTTATATTTTAGCACAAATAGCACAGGGTATCAAGTATTAATAAAAACGCTCAAAAAAACACGGAAGCACAAAGGCTCCCGTGTGTAAATATTTAC
The DNA here is from genome assembly GCA_017454565.1 of Clostridia bacterium. Lineage (GTDB taxonomy): Bacteria > Bacillota > Clostridia > Oscillospirales > Acutalibacteraceae > UBA1213. The sequence goes on along the minus strand of JAFTCS010000054.1, from coordinate 10,044 downwards.
ACTATAAAAATTCAGTTCTTGCCGTAGTTCCATGGAAGAAAGCTCCAGCGGAAAAGCTTCTTTTTCAGTTCCGGAGACGTCCTGCGGTTTGCTTTGAGATACTGTGAATAGCCCTTCTGCTTCAGCGAGCGCTTGACTGTCTGATATGAAAATCCCTGCTTTAGCAGGATATCCACCACCGAAAGCACAACTGCCGGCAGCTTCTGACCCTCAAAAAGCTCTGTCAGTGCAAGGTTGTCCCGGCGCTGCAGCTTTATACGCTCAAAGACCTTCAGCATCACGTCTATTCTTTCGTAGCAGTTCACGTTTTCGGGGGCATTCTCTATCTGCGCGCTGTCAGGATCTTTCTCCAGCACGATGTTCGCACAGGCTATCTGAGGATCATTAAGCAGCACGTTATATATAAAGGCTTCAACATATCCGAAGCTGCATTCCTCGTAAAACTTGATATGGTTCCTGAGAAGGTATTCCCTCTTCAGCATGACGGCGGTAAAATCGAAATACACCTTTGAATGGATAAGCTCTTCCATAAGCTTTTCGGGATCTACCTTTTCGCCGCTGCTGCAAATATTGTTCCCGGCATCAGGATTTGCGTCGGATATCTGCGAGGGCACGGCAAAAACGAAATCGGCAGCGTTGTTGTCGGCTGTTTTCAGATACTCACTAAAGTAATTTTTGTAAAGCCTGCTTGGGTACACAAAGGTAATATACTTGCCGTCAGACTTGTATATGCCGGTATTGAGAGCAGAGCTTATAGTGCCGCCGCCGCTCTGTATGACGCACCCCCTGAGATCGTTTTTCTTGATCTCCTCAAGCGCCCAGAGAACGCTGTTGTCGGAAGAATTCATATCTATGACGATAAACTCCACCTCAAGCTCGGAAAGCTCGGAGGAGATCCTTTTTATTATCTCTGAAATATGACTGTTATTATTTTTTGAAGGAATAATAATAGACAGATCAACATTGGCCATAAGAATACTCCCTTTAAAATGTGCTGAATTTATTATAGCACAATAAGGGGCAAAAAGCTAAAGAGCAGAAAGAAAATTTCCGCAGTATGATTTTTTGTTTTTTGTGCAGTTTGACGAATGCAAAAAACAGGCGCACACTCCAAAGAATGTACACCTGCCGCGAAAATATATTCAGCTATACTAAAAGAATCATTATCAGGCACCTATTTTTTCCTTGATAAGATCGGCGGTCTCCTGAGCAAGCCTGCCTATAAGCTCCTTGTCACGGCCCTCAAGCATTACTCTCACAAGGGGTTCTGTACCGGAAAGCCTTACAAGTATCCTTCCGTCGCAGCCGAGCTGCTGCTTTACATCCTCGATCTTGTTCCTGATAGCCTGATTTGTAAAGAAATGCAGCTTTCCCTCGTTTGTGACCTTAACGTTTATAAGCACCTGCGGGTACTTTGTCATAAGTGTAGCTATGCTGGAAAGCTTTGCGCTTCGTCTGTTCACAAGGCTGAGAAGCTGCGCGGCCGTAAGCTGACCGTCGCCTGTGGTCGAATAATCAAGGAAAATAACATGGCCAGACTGCTCTCCGCCAAAGTTATAGCCCTCACGGAGCATAGCTTCAAGAACATACCTGTCTCCCACGTCTGTGGAGACAAAGTTCAGACCGTTATCTTTGCAGAAGCAGCTGAATCCCATGTTAGACATTACAGTGCCTACTGCGGTCTTTCTTTTGAGTTTGTTGCGGGAAGCAAGGTCAAGAGCACAGATAGCCATAATGAAATCGCCGTCTATGACCTTGCCGTTTTCGTCTATTGCCAGACATCTGTCGGCGTCACCGTCAAATGCCACACCTGCATCAAGAGCGTTCTCAACTACAAACTTCTGCAAATTCTCAAGGTGAGTCGAGCCGCAGTTCCGGTTGATGTTAGTGCCGTCAGGCTGATTTGCAAGCATGTGGCACTCCGCACCCAGTCTGGTAAAAAGAGTCTCGGCGGTGCTTGACGCCGAGCCGTTTGAGCAGTCAATGCCTATCTTCATGCCGTCAAGACGGTAGGGGACCGTACCGATAATATGTCCGATATAATCCTCACGGGCGTTTTCGGCTCTGCTCACCCGTCCAAGACCGTCGCCCACAGGCTTGTAAAAGGGCTTCGACTTGTCTATAACGATGGACTCGATCTCCTCCTCAAGGGCATCAGGCAGCTTGTAGCCGTCGCTTGAGAATATCTTTATCCCGTTATACTCAAAGGGATTATGCGATGCCGAGATCATTATACCCGCATCCGCCTGATACTTTTTTATAAGATAAGCGACCGCAGGAGTAGGCACTGCGCCTAAAAGCACAACGTCCGCACCGATAGAGCAAAGACCGGCAATAAGGGCGCCTTCAAGCATATAGGACGAACGCCTTGTGTCCTTGCCTATAAGTATTTTCGGGTGAGTGTTTTCGCAGTTTTCCGTGAGTACCATTGCAGCCGCTCTGCCGATGTTCATGGCAAGCTCACAGGTAAGATCAGTATTTGCTATACCACGAGCGCCGTCTGTACCGAATAATCTTCCCATCACAATTCTCCTTTTCTCATATGGTATATATTTATGCAGTATATCAATCTTTAAATTCGTGTCTCATTCCGCAGAGATATGCAATGCCCGCCGCGTTGTCCGCAGAAAATTCCGGTTCGGCAAAATAAGCCTCGCAGCCCTGTGAAAGTCTCTCCCTCATAAGCTGATTTGACATTACTCCTCCGGCAAAGAGCACCGGCATTTTTCCATATTTTTCAAGCAAGGCATCCCGCATTGAGCAAAGAGTTTTTTCCACACAGGCAAGGCACAAAGCAGCGACCTCTTCTTTTGCGGCTCCGCCCTCGTATGCCTTCCGGCAAAGATTTTCCGTTCCCGAAAGGCAGCAGTCACAGCCCTTTAGCGTTGCTCTGCCCTTTTGCCTGATCTCACACGCCGATGCAAGCTTTTCAAGCTCTCTGCCGCAGGGGAAATCCAGCCCCAGCATGACTCCTACCCTGTCGATAAGCTGTCCTGCGTTGAGGTCAAGCGTCCTTGCTGCAATTTCGGTGGTGAAAAACCTTTCCCTGTCCGGTCTGACAAGAACAGCCTCGGTAGTGCCGCCGGAAACATGGAAGGCAAGAAAGCTTTTAAAGAGCATGTCGGTATTGCCTGCTGAGTAAGCCGCCGCAGCAATATGTCCGCTCTGGTGCGAAAACTTATAAAGCGGCAGCTTCATGGCAGCCGAAAGGCATCGGGCAGCCGAAAGTCCCACCGTAAAGCATGGCATATAAGACCCCTCAACGTCACGCGGCCGTGAGGAAACACCGACGGCATCAATACTGCCCTCAAAACCCGAAAGCAGTTCCTCTATCATCTGCGGGAGCTGCTGCGTATGGTGGAACACAGCGTCACTCTGTCTCAGACCGCACTCTCCGCTTTTGACCGGCAGCAGTTTTTTGCACTGGATAATGCCGTTTTCACTGTCATAAAGCGCAGCGGAGGTGGTGTAGTTGCTGGTATCTATCCCTAAAAAGCAGGACATCAGTTTTCACCGCTTTTCTCTAACTTTTTGGCGGCAGAACCAAGCACACCGTTTACAAATGAACCGTCTGCGGCTGTAGCATAATTTTTCGCCAGCTCCACCGCTTCATTTATAGAAACGCTCACAGGGACGTCCTTAACGTAAAGCATCTCATACACGGCTATGCGAAGTATGGTCAGTGAGATCTTTGATATCCTGTTTTTCTTCCAGCCCTTAAGGTTTTCTTCTATGATCCTGTCTATCTCGTCGATATGCTCCTCTACACCCTTAACAACATTTCTGGCATAGTCGCTTATCTCCTCACCGCGGGCATTTACGGCGTCCTCAAACACCTCCTCGGCGCTGTCATCACGGAACAGGCGCTCAAAAACGAGGTCAAGCGCCTGCTGTCTTTCCTCACGTCTGCTAAGAGGCTTTTTTTCATTGTTTTCTGACTGAGCCATTTCGCATACTCTCCGTTCTGTATTATTTCAGTATGACCTTATGGAATACCTTCTTACCCTTTTTGATGACCGCAAAGCCCTTTTCAAAGGCCGAAAGAGATATCTCGCTCTTCATGTCGGTTATCTTCTCGTCATCAACAGATATACCGCCCTGCTGGATAAGCCTTCTTGCCTCACCCTTGGAAGGAGCAAGCTTTGTTTCCACTAAGAGGTCAACAAGAGCAATACTGCCGTCATTGAAAAGCTCAGAGCTTATTTCTGTAGAGGGCATATTGTCTGTGTCGGATTTGCTGCCAAAGAGCGCCCTTGCGCCCTCAAGAGCTTTTTCGGCCTCTTCCTGACCATGAACAAGCTTTGTCAGCTCGTATGCAAGAATTTCCTTTGCCTTGTTCAGTTCGCTGCCTTCAAGCTTTGCAAGCTCCCTTATCTCATCCATCGGCAGGAATGTGAGCATTTTCAGGCACTTGATAACGTCATCGTCGGCAACGTTTCTCCAGTACTGGAAGAAGTCAAAGGGGCTTGTCTTTTCGGCATCAAGCCATACTGCGCCCTTTTCGGTCTTGCCCATCTTCTTGCCCTCAGAATTGAGCAGCAGGTTGATAGTCATTGCATAAGCATCCTTGCCCAGCTTTCTTCTGATAAGCTCGGTGCCGCCAAGCATATTGCTCCACTGGTCGTCGCCGCCGAACTGCAGGTTGCAGCCGAAACGCTGGTACAGTGAGAGGAAGTCGTAGCTCTGCATTATCATGTAGTTGAACTCAAGGAAACTCAGACCTCTCTCCATGCGCTGCTTGTAGCACTCTGCGGTAAGCATGCGGTTAACGCTGAAGCATGCGCCCACATCCCTGAGCAGCTCAACGTAATTAAGCTTGAGCAGCCAGTCTGCGTTGTTTACCATCATTGCCTTATCCTCAGAGAAATCTATAAAACGGCTCATCTGCTTTTTGAAGCATTCGCAGTTGTGCTGTATAGTCTCCTGAGTCATCATTTTTCTCATGTCGGTCTTTCCCGAAGGGTCGCCGATCATTGCCGTACCTCCGCCGATAAGCGCTATCGGCTTGTTGCCAGCCATCTGCAGTCTTTTCATCAGGCACAGTGCCATAAAATGACCTACATGAAGGCTGTCGGCAGTGGGATCAAAGCCTATGTAAAACACAGCCTTTCCGCTGTTTACAAGCTCCCTGATCTCGTTTTCGTCTGTCATCTGAGCGATAAGTCCACGCTCCTGAAGTTCTTCAAATACTCCCATTTTTTTCTGTCCTTTCCATTTCAGATAAATACCCGGCTGCGTTTACTTTTCCGGGGGTGTCAGCCGGATCTCCGGACTGACTTATGGGGACAAAAAAAGCCCCCTGTGCTTACAGAGGGCGATAAATTACCGCGGTACCACCTCAATTTGCCGTATCGCTTTCGCAAAACGGCCTTACGGACTGCATTCACAGTCTCCCACTGTAACGTGTGCTAAACGGTCAGACCTAATCCCGGAGCACTGAAAGCTCCATCGTTTCTCAGCCTGACGGCTCAAAGATGTATTTCAACCGGAGCTGACGGATATTTTCACCGGACATATCCTCTCTGCAGACAGCTTACCGACCTACTTTTTCTTATCACGGCCGATATAACTTAGTATATACATTTTTTTACTTTTTGTCAACGATTTTTTCAGGCATCTCATAACCTTATCATTCCGACGTTTATGGCTTGAAATATTCGTCAACAGCGCTTTTGTTGAGCTGTTCGCCTATAACGATAATAACGTCCTGACCGACCTCTGCCGGTGAAACACTTATGTTGCCGGCGTCTGCGTTGAACTCGTACCACTGACCGTCATTATTTACAAAACCCTTTATTCTGTACACTCTTCCGCATGCTTCGTCCCTGAATATCCTCTCCGCCCTCTCCTTCAGAGCTTCAAGCGGGATGTCGTTTTTCATATAATAAAGCGACCCGTAACCGTTTTCCTCCCTGAAACGCTTCACGAAATCGCCGCGCTTATAGCCGCATTCAAAGATCCCGGTCATATCCATCAGCGTGATCTCCTCCGGCTTCTTCGTGATGATATCATTGCCTAAAAGCCTGCCGCAGTATTTTTCACACACTCTGCGAACGTACTGGACGGTCTTTTCAAGCTGCTCGTCCGAAACAACGTCGGTTTTGCTCATTATCACCTTGCCGGCGTTGGCCAGCTGAGACGCGAAAATATACTCCGACTGCTCCGACATATTTGTGTCGAGGGCGGCATCCACCACAGTTATAACGCTGCCTATCTCATACCATCTGTCCAGCGGGTCCTCTCTCAGGGTATCAAAAAATTCGTCCGTATCAAAAATGCCCGAAGGCTCTACGATAACTCTGTCATATCCGCTCATGCCCATAGCGATGAGCTTTGTTTTGAAGCGCCTTTTGTGGCAGTCTGAATCACAGGCGCCTGCCACTGTTTCTATATCGCACCGGCTGCTCTGCAGGTCGCTGAGAAGCATCATGTCCACATTCACAGCACCGAAATCATTTTCCAGAATACCCACCCTGAGCCTGTGCTCCATCAACCATTCCACATAGCGCTTTATGAACGTAGTCTTGCCGCTGCCAAGAAAACCTGTTATCAGGTCAATTTTTATCATCCGCACGTCTCCCATCGTAATACTTTCATTACAGTATATCATGTTATGCGCCGTGGTGCAAGAAATATTATTATTCAAATGTATAAATTTTGAGACTCTGAGTGTCGGAGGGCGTTGAGTCTCGTCTGTCGGCTCGGTCGGTGCTTCTGCTGCGCAGAGGTACCCACCGGAGACCCGCACCCCTTGACCCTGCCGCCTTTGAAAAGGCGGGCGAAACTTTTGTGTTGTCGATTTTGAGGAGTTTTTTTCGTGCGGTTGCCCTACCGGCAGATTGCTGATGTGTCGTAAATAGTACAAAAAGGAGCCACCCTTGTTCAGAGCAACCCCTTTTTAACAATCTTTATTATACGTTATGAATCCGGACAGTCAGCTCAGCGCTTGTCTCCTCTGCCGCCGCGGAAACCGCCTCTGCCGCCCTGAGGTCTCCTCGGAGCAGCATCGTTCTCAGGTGTAAGACCCTCGACCTCGATAAGAGCTTCACGCCTTGAAAGGTTCAGTCTGCCCTTCTCGTCTATGTCAAGCACCTTTACAATGATAATATCGTCAACGTTTACAACGTCTGTGACCTTCTCGGTACGCTTTACGTCAAGCTGTGAGATGTGGCACAGACCCTCCTTGCCGGGAGCGATCTCTACGAATGCACCGAAGTCCATAAGCCTTGTTACCTTGCCCTTGTAGATAGCACCGGGCTCAGGGTCCTTGACGATGGTGTCAACAATGGTCATTGCGCGCTTGCAGTTATCCATGTCGAGACCGGTAACATAAACATGACCGTCCTCTTCGATGTCGATCTTGACGTCACACTCTGCGCAGATCTTCTGGATGACCTTGCCGCCTGAACCGATAACCTCGCGGATCTTGTCAACAGGAATGACAGTGGTGAGCATCTTGGGAGCGTACTTTGAAAGCTCCTTTCTCGGCTCGGGTATAGCCTTGAGCATTACCTCGTCAAGAATGTAGTTGCGCGCCTTGTGTGTCTTTTCGAGAGCTTCCTTTACCATATCGGGTGTAAGGCCGCTGATCTTCAGATCCATCTGGATAGCTGTGATACCCTCTTTGGTACCTGCGACCTTGAAGTCCATATCTCCGAAGAAGTCCTCAAGACCCTGGATATCCACCATAGTCATCCAGCGCTCACCCTCGGTAATGAGTCCGCAGGAGATACCTGCAACCGGAGCCTTTATCGGAACACCTGCATCCATAAGAGAAAGAGTTGATCCGCAGATAGAGCCCTGTGAAGTCGAACCGTTTGAAGAAAGGATCTCGGAAACAAGTCTGATCGTATACGGGAACTCCTCAACGGAAGGAATAACCGGAACAAGTGCTCTCTCAGCCAGTGCGCCGTGACCTATCTCACGTCTGCCGGGACCTCTTGAGGGCTTGGTCTCGCCTACGGAATATGACGGGAAATTGTAATGATGAATGTATCTCTTTGAAGTCTGGTCGTCAATTCCGTCAAGGATCTGCTGGTCGCTGATGGAACCAAGAGTAGTGATAGTGAGTACCTGAGTCTGACCTCTTGTGAAAAGGCCTGAACCGTGTACTCTGGGAAGAACGCCGACCTCGGAAGCAAGCGGACGCATCTGATCCATCTTTCTGCCGTCAACACGTTTCTGCTCGTCAAGCAGCCAGCGGCGGACGATGTACTTCTGGGTCTTGTAGAGGCAGTCCTCTATCTTCTCGCCCTGCTCAGGATATATCGGGTCGAACTTCTCGTGCACTGCATCGTATATAGGTTTGAGTCTCTCGTCACGCACCTTCTTGTCATCCGTATCGAGAGCCGCACGGATATCCTCCATAGCAAATGACTTGATAGCCTCGAGCATCTCCGGGTCAGGCTCATTGCTGGGATACTCGAACTTTTCTCTGCCGATCTCAGCCTGAATGCCCTTGATGAACTCAATAATGGGCTGGTTAGCCTCGTGACCTGCCATAATACCGTTGTACATAACGTCGTCGGGCACAATGTTGGCGCCTGCCTCGATCATAGCGATACGGCTGTCGGTAGAGGCAACGGTAACTGCCATCTGGCTTACTTCACGCTGAGCCTTTGTGGGGTTGATAACATACTCGCCGTCAACAAGGCCAACGGAAACTGCGGAAATAGGTCCGTTCCACGGAACGTCTGAAATGCTGAGCGCGATGGACGTACCCACCATTGCTGCGATCTCCGGCAGACAGTCCGGGTCGTATGCCATAACTGTGCAGACGATGGAAACATCGTTTCTCATGTCCTTGGGGAAAAGAGGACGGATAGGTCTGTCGATAACTCTTGAGATGAGGATGGCCTTTTCTGTAGGTCTGCCCTCTCTTTTGCCGAAACCGCCGGGAATTTTGCCCATAGCGTACTGCTTCTCTTCAAAATCAACTGAAAGCGGAAAGAAATCCACACCCTCTCTGGGCTTGGGAGCGGCCGTCACTGCCACATGGACTACTGTTTCGCCGTAGCGCACAAGGCATGCTCCGTTTGCAAGCTGAGTCATTTTGCCTGTCTCGACAACAAGCGGTCTGCCTGCAAATTCCGTCTCGAATACTCTGTAATTTTCAAACATCTGATTACCTCCGTTTTGTTTTGCAGAGGTGGGATCCCGGTTTAGCAATAAAACCGAAAAACAGTCCTGTCCTGTTTCCCCGTTTCACTGCTAACCCCGAAGCTGACCTCTGCTGTGTGTGGTTTTTGCCGTATTGAACAAGGCAGCCTGCAACAAAATGCAGACTGCCCCGAAACAATAGATTACTTACGGATACCGAGTCTTGCAATGATCGAACGGTAACGCTCGATGTCTACCTTTGTGAGGTAGCTGAGGAGGCTCTTTCTCTGACCGATCATCTTGAAGAGACCGCGTCTTGAGTGATGATCCTTCTTGTGAGTCTTGAGGTGCTCGGTAAGGTCATTGATCCTCTTTGTGAGCAGAGCGATCTGTACCTCGGGTGAACCTGTGTCGCCCTCGTGAGTTGCATACTCCTTGATAATTGCATCCTTTTCTTCTTTAATCATGGGTCGTTATCCACCTTTACAAAAAATTTGTCTGATCCGCGCTCTCAGTAAACGGCTGTGGACTGCGCTTTAAAAGCACTTTACCCGCAAACCGGGAATGGGACATCAACGATTTTGATTATATCATAAACCTTTTGTTTTGTAAAGCCCCATTTTGTCAAAGTCCAGGGCAACCGCATGAAAAAAACTCCTCAAAATCGACAACACAAAAGTTTCGCCCGCCTTTTCAAAGGCGGCAGGGTGCAGGGACAGAGTCCCTGCCCGCACTCCGCAGAGTGCGGAACACTCTTAACGAAAGTGCTCCGCAAGGGGTGAATGTCAAAACAGTCCAGTGGACTGTTTTGACAGAGGGGACGCCCTGCACAAGAGGGCGTCCCCTACTGACAGCACGGATAAAACTGCTCCCTGCCGAGAGGCAGGACGTTTAACTTTTGGAGCAAATAAACAAAATTTACAATTGTTTTCGTGCGGTTGCCCT
>JAFTCS010000053.1 GCA_017454565.1 Clostridia bacterium | reverse complement strand
TTCAAGGCGAAACTACGCCCTCGCGCACAGGAGTTTATTTCAGCCGCGATCGGTTTAGTTTTGGTCAGAGTAGACTTGAACGCGAACAACGTTTTCGGGGGCGCGGGTCTCCGGTGGAGACCTCTGCGCAGCAGAAGCGCCGACCGAGCCGACAGGCGAGACGTCGGGGGGACTTTTACGCAAAAGTCCCCCTGACCGGGGCAAACTGTGAGTTGTAAAGGTCGTGATAGAAACCACCCTTTTTCATAAGGACTTCGTGGCTGCCCTGCTCTATAATGCTGCCGTCTTTCATCACAAGTATCACGTCGGCTTCCTTGATCGTCGAAAGTCGGTGAGCAACAATAAAGCTCGTCCGGCCTTTCATCATATTATTGAAAGCCTCCTGTATTTTCAGCTCGGTTCGGGTGTCTATGCTGCTCGTGGCTTCGTCAAGTATCAGCATCGGCGGATCACACAGCATGACCCTCGCTATACACATAAGCTGTCTTTGTCCCTGTGAAAGATTCCCGCCGTCCTCGGTTATTATCGTGTCGTATCCGTCGGGCATCCTCTCGATAAACCTGTCGATAAAAGCTTTCCCGGCGGCGGTCTTTACTTCATCAAGAGTGGCATCCGGCTTGCCGTAGGCTATGTTATCCCTCACGGAAGCATTGTAAAGCCAGCTCTCCTGCAGTACCATGCCGTAGAGCGAACGCAGGTCATCCCGCTTCATATCATAAATACTTTTACCGTCAACACGGATATCACCTGAAGTCACGTCATAAAAACGCATAAGCAGATTTATAAAAGTGGTCTTTCCGCAGCCTGTAGGCCCTACGATGGCTATACGGCTGCCGGCTTTAACATGAAGCTCGAAATCGGTAATAAGCGGCTTGTCTGGCGAATAGGAAAAACTTATCTTATCAATGTCGATCCTGCCCTTGCAGCCCTCTGTCGAACAGGGATCCGCCGGATCGGGAAGCTGGTCGGCAGAATCAAGCACCTCAAAAACTCTGTCAGCACCTGCCAAAGCCGACTGGAGCTGAGGAATAACGCCGGTCACTTCATTAAACGGCTTGGTATACTGGTTTGCGTATGTTATGAATGCGGCTATCTGACCAACGGTAAGACCGCCGTTTATAACGCTTACAGCACCGGTAATGCACACCGCAGTGGTCACAAGTCCGTTTACAAAGCGTGTGCTGGGGTTTGCAAGAGATGAATAGAACTGAGATTTCTTGCCGCAGACAAGGAGCCTTTCGTTTATCTCGTCAAAGCCCTCCTGAGCATCGTCCTCATAGCCGAAAGCTTTTACAAGCTTCTGCTGCCCGATGTATTCCTCTATGTAGGCGCTTATCTCGCCCTGAGTCTTTGACTGCTCACGGAACTGTTTCTGGGACAGTCTGGTAATGAACGCTGCCACAAACATGGAAAGCGGCGTGATGATGACCACCACAAGCGCTATAACAAAGTTGAGCATTATCATAAACGCCAGTGTGCAGATTATCATTACTGCGCCGGAAAATAGCTGTGTTATGCCCTGCAGCATGCCGTCGCCGATGCTCTCGGTATCGTTGATGATGCGGCTTATGAGGTCGCCGTGAGGATGACCGTCAATGTATTTGAGAGGAACGGAATTGAACTTTGCGAAAACGTCACTGCGGATGTCTCTTATCGTAAAGTAGCTGACCGAATTGATAAACAGAGCCATGAGCCACTGGAAAACGGCACATCCCGTTACCGTAACGGCCGTCATAAGAAGAAGCTGGGCTATTGCGCCGAAATCCACATTGCCCTCAGATACAGCGCAGTCGATAGCCTTACCTATGAGAACAGGCGCAGTAAGCGTGAGCACAACATAAAGCACCGCAAATATCATAGCAAAGACAAGGCTTTTGCGATAAGGAGCCGCGTATTTCAGTATTCTGCGAAAAGTATGCTTCTGAGGTCCGGTCTTTTTTTTCTTTGCCATCAGTTTTCGACCTCCTCTGCCCTGAGCTGCGAGAGACAGATCTCCCGGTAAACACCGCATGTCCTGAACAGATCATTGTGCGCGCCTATACCGGCTATCTCTCCGCCGTCAAGAACGATTATCTTATCCGCATAACGCACCGTACCTACCCGCTGTGAGACCATTATCACCGTCATTCCCTTGGTCTCGTCATGCAGTGCCTTGCGCAGGGCTGCATCGGTAGCAAAGTCGAGGGCGCTTGCGCTGTCATCAAGTATAAGTATCTCCGGCTGACCTACAAGCGCTCTTGCAATGGTCAGCCTTTGTCTTTGTCCGCCGGAAAGATTCTTTCCCCCGGCGGTAATAAGCTTATCCGTACCCTCCGGCAGCTTGCTTACAAACTCGTAGGACTGGGATATCTTCAAAGCCCTTTCGATATCAAGATCAGTCGCGTCGCGTTTGCCAAAGCGCAGATTATCCTTTATGGTACCGGAAAACAGTTCAGCCTTCTGCGGTACAATACCTATTTTGCCCCTGAGCTGTGCAAAGCTGTAATCCTTTACATCTATACCGTCCACTAAGACCTGACCCTCGGACGCATCATAGAAGCGCGGGATAAGGTTCACCAATGTACTTTTGCCCGAACCTGTACCGCCGATAATGCCTGTCGTGCTGCCCTTTTCCATTGTAAATGTCAGATCCTTTACCGCATACCCGCTGCCGGTATAGCCGAATGATACGTCCCTGAACTCCACGCTGGGCGCACCTTTTACTTCTTCTGTAACGGTGTTTTCTTTTTCAACTTTTTCAACAACGGAAGTGCCGGTGTCAAAGACCTCGTTCACTCTTGCGGCAGAGGCCGCCGCATTTGTGAAAATGACCACCAGATTTGAAACTACTATCATAGCAAGAAGTATCTGCGTCATATAGTTTACTAACGCGATTATCTCTCCGGTCTTGAGTTCTCCGTCGAACACAAAGCCTGCGCCGAACCATACTATTGCGATTATAGCTGCCTGGGCTATAACATAGGTCAGCGGATTGAGCAGCGCAGATAGTCTGCCGGCTCTGACTGCCGTTCCTGCAAGCTCTGCGTTGCAGCCGTCAAAACGCTCCTTGTCGTCCTGCTGGCGGCTGAATGCCCTTATTACCCTGTTGCCCGAAAGGTTTTCTCTTGAAATGAGCGAAACGCTGTCAAGACTTTTCTGTATCCTTTTGTAAAACGGCACCGAACGCGTCATCACAAAGAAAAGCACCAGTCCGATGAGCAGAGCTGCGGCAAAGAATATCAGCGAAAGCTTCAGGTCTATTGTCATAGCCATAATAAGCGCACCGATAACAAGGAAAGGCGCGCGTATGACCAGTCTTATAAGCATTGCCACCGCAAGCTGCAGACGGTTCACGTCATTGGTAAGCCGGGTGATAAGCGAGGGTGTGCCCAGCTTGTCAAGCTCGCTGTGGGAAAGAGTATTTATATGCCTGAACATTGCGCTGCGCACCTTGGTGCCGAAGCCCTGTGAAGCCACCGAAGCCGACTTCTGACAAACCAGTGCAAAGCCCAGTCCGAGAGCACCCAGCAGCACCATAAGCGCACCTTTCTGCATGACATAGCCTACATCGTTGTTCCTGACGCCGGTGTCGATAATGTCAGCGGTTATCACAGGGATAAACAGCTCAAATACAGCCTCAATGAGCTTGCATATCGGCCCTATGATAAGCTGGAGCTTGTAGTCCTTCAAAAAACGTCTCAACCGGAACATTTCATCATCTCACTTTTCTTGATTTCCTGATTATTTATATTGTATATTATCATTTATATTAAGTCAATATTTTTGTATTTTGGCAGAGCCTGCGCTCAGCTCTGAGTTCAAGGTGAAACTACACCCCTGCACAAAAGTTTGTTGTGGGCACTCCCTCTGTCAACTGCACAGCCATCACCCTCTGAGAGGGGAACTTTGAGATGCTGTCACACAGTAGTTATTTCCAAAAGCGCCAACACAAAAGAATTTTTCGAAAGATGGTGTAAATATTCAGAAGCAGTTATTCATCAAAAACGGATTGATAATGGCAGTCTCGGCGCTGGTCATACGCAGCATGTCAATGGCGTTCCGGGTCATGCTCTCGGAAAGGCTGTCGGCACAGGGTATGGGACTTTACCAGCTTGTCCTCAGCGTTTATCTTGTATTTGCGGCGGCGGCTTCCACAGGAGTGTCCCTGTGCGCCACAAGGATATTTTCGGAGCTTACCGCAGCGGGCAGTCCGGGCAAGGCAAGGTTCTCTGTTGAAAAGTGCATGATGTTCTCATTCATGTTGGGTACGGTGCTGGGCGGCATAATGTTCTCGCTCGCACACCCGCTGTCGGAGCTTGCCCTGCGTGACAGCCGCGCAGCTCTGCCGATAACGGCGCTGTCTGCGTCACTGCCGTTTTTAGCGGTATCCGCATGCGTAAGGGGCTATTTTCTTGCGCGGAGAAAAACCCTGCAAACCTGCGGGGAACAGCTTTTAGAGCAGCTTATCGAAATGGGCAGCTTCATCCTGATGTTTCAGCTTTTCCGCCCGGAAAATCTTGAACAGGCATGTCTGCTCACTGTTGCGGGCACCACTGCCGCCGAGATCATTTCTTTTGTATATTCAATAGTCTGCTACCGGACGGATGTCTCTGCTGCCGGCATAAGACCCGAACCGGTCAGCGGACTTGTCTCCCGGATGCTGCCGGTGTTTCTTCCAGTCACGGCAAACGCTTGCCTGAGATTCGGACTTTCCGCAGCCGAAAATACGCTTATTCCCGCAGGACTTCAGCAAAACGGGCTATCATACGCGGATTCGCTCTCGCAGTACGGCATTATCTGCGGCATGACTCTGCCGGCGCTTACTTTCCCCTCTGTGCTTGTCCTGCCGTTTGCATCCCTTATCATATCCGAGATCGCAGATGAACGGATACGCTGCCATACCCGTTCGGTACGGCATATCACTGAAAAGATGGTCTCAGCCGCCCTGCGGTATTCCATCCCGGTGACCGTCCTTTTCATATTCTACGGCATACCCCTGTGCAGGCTGCTTTTCAAAAATGACGACGCCGGACGTTTTCTGGTCATGCTTGCGCCGGTCATACCGTTTATGTACCTTGATTCTGTTGTTGACAGTATTCTCAAAGGGCTGAACGAGCAGACCAGCTACTTCATTTTCAACACGATCGATTCGCTGATAAGGGTGCTGCTCACTATTGTACTGCTGCCGTTCATGGGCATTTCGGGCGTGGTGACGGTGATAATAATAAGCGAGC
>JAFTCS010000052.1 GCA_017454565.1 Clostridia bacterium | reverse complement strand
TTTCTCGGTATTTTTTTACACTGCTCACCCGGTTACTGTTGAGAGAATTTGAAACCTCTTTTTTTGAGAATAATAATCAGCGGTATATATGTGGCAAGCGGAAGCAGGATGCCCACATATTGATACTCCGACTGCACAAGCCAAGGCAGACAACTCCCAGCAGAAGGCTCTCTGAAACAACATCGAATGCAACGGCTTCCTTAAAACTCAGCGAGAAGCCTGTTATGAGGCATATAATCCATGCAAAGAACATGTGGAACAGGTAGATCAGAAGAGAATGAGAGCCAAGCCAGCTAAGCTCTTTAACGCGAATACCGGAGGTCACTGTAAGAGCCTGCATACAAAGGTTGAATTCCGCTGTTGCCTGTGAGGATGCGTTATTGCTGTTGGTAAAGTTGATGGACTGGAGCCCGCCGTGAAGATGCCGAGAAGGATTGCAACAAGCCTTTCGACCCTTTTTTCGGTAAAAAAGGTTTCTTTTCTTTGGGTACATTGTCCGGCTGACTAACGTTAGAGTGAATCTACTCGCTGTTGGCCAGACCGGTTTCTTTTTCGTTCATCCTTTAGACCTCCTGCCGAGCGTGATGGCTCGTACTGTTTTTGCATTATCTAAACAATAATACAGCAACTACTTATATTTTACTATACATAGAATGATAATCCAATAGAGGGTTCCAGAATGTCACCCCCCTTGGGCGAAAATAAGTTATCGGCGACAGCTCGGAAACGATTGATGCCGATGAAGATCAGTTCGTTTATAACACGCCGATCTTCGGAGATATTTATCTGCATAAGATCGACGCAAGCAACAAGGAAAGGCTTTCCGGCGCTGTGTTCCATGTCTGGAAAGATGACGGAAGCGGTAAGCTCAATACCAAAAAGGATGAGCTTTGCGGCACCATGACGGAGCTGAAAGGCTCTGGCAGCAAAGGCACCGGCGAATATGAAATGAACGATTTGCCCTACGGCACTTACTTCGTCACAGAAGTCAAGGCTCCCGAAGGCTATATGCCTTCAAAAAAGACATACACAGTTGAAGTCAGACAGAACAGACAGCGTGTATTCATTGATGACGTAGAGAACCCACAAATCAAAGGTAATGTTTCAGTTGTCAAGACCGACGCCTACACCAAAGAACAGCTTGCGGATGCAGAGTTCACGGTTTACGCTGACATCAACAAGGACGGTGTGATAACCAAAGGCACCGATACCGTTTACGGAAAGCTCATTTATAACGCAGAGTCAATGACTTACACTCTAAACGACCTGCCTTACGGTGAGTATGTTTTGGCTGAAACAAAGGCTCCCGCAGGTCATGTACTGACGAAAAAGGTATATCCCTTCCGCATCATTGACAACGGCGTTACCGTTGAGGTCAACGATGACGGCGAGATCGGTATCCCCAACGACCCGATCGAAGGTTATATCAAGGTCATCAAGAAGGACAAGAAGGCTGATATTCCTGTTGAGGGCGCAGAGTTTACCCTCTATGACAGCAAGGGAAAAGCCGTCAAGAAGGTAACGACCGAAAAGGACGGTACTGCGGATTTCGGCAAGCTGGTTTACGGCAAATATACCGTAAAGGAAACCACAGCGCCGAAGCATTATGTCCTTGATGATACGCCCATTCCCTTTGAAATTTTAGAGCACGGAAAAACCTACAGCTTCACTCAGAAGGAAACACCCAAGCCCGGCTATGGCTATCTGAAAAAGACCTCCGAGGA